>CAZBUX010000128.1:0-5439 GCA_964495185.1 uncultured Rickettsiales bacterium
ATCGCGGTGATCATCTGGATTTCCACCAGCGGCGGCGAGGACGGCGGGCGGCTTGTATTTTCCAGCCCGCAACAGGGGGGGCTCACCGAAAACGTCATGGAAAAGCCGCGCTATCAGGGGCTGGACGCGAAGAACCAGCCCTACACCGTCACCGCCGATCGCGCCGTGCAGAAAGACGCCGACACCGTGACGCTCACCGCCATTCGCGCCGATCTCATGCAGGCCAGCGGCACGTGGATAGGCCTGAACGCAGGCACCGGCGAACTCAACATGAAATCCAAAAAAATGTTGCTCGGAAGCGGCGTCAGCCTTTTCTACGAAGGCGGCTATGAAATGCGCAGCGACCACGCCAGCGTCGACATCGCTGCAGGTTCCGCGGTGGGCGATTCGCCCGTCGAGGGGCAGGCGCCGGGCGGCACCTTGCAGGCTGATCGCTTCGAAGTGGTGGACAACGGCAAGGTGATACGGTTTAACGGTTCAGTAAGAATGAAACTGTATCCTGATGAGAAGTGATATGCGCAGTGCGATCCTACTGATAGCAGGGCTGATGATATCGACGGGCGCCTACGCTGCCGATGCCAAAAAAGGTATACCGATCAGCAGCAACAAAGACGCGCCGATCGAGATTAACGCCGACCAGCTGGAAGTGTTCCAGGAAGAGAACCGGGCCGTATTCACCGGCCACGTGGTGGCGATACAGGATAAAGTCAGGCTCAAGGCGGAAAGAATGAACGTCTTTTACCGCGAAAGCGAAGAAAAAGAGAAAAAAGCCGAGCAGCAGAACGCCATCGATAAGATCGAGGTGGAAGGCGGCGTATTCCTCTCCACTCCCGAGGAAACCGCCAGCGGCGACCGCGGCGTCTATGACGTGAAAAACCAGCGTATCGTCCTGAACTCCAACGTCATCCTCACGCGCGGCAAGAACACGCTGAAAGGTAACGCGCTCACCTACGATTTCACTACCGGTAAAAGCAAAATGACCGGCGGCGCGACTACTTCCACCGGTGGCAAAGACCGCGTCCGCGCCCTTTTCGTACCGGAGAAGAAAAAGGAAAGCGGGAAGAAGCCGTGAAACTCCGCTTCGGAAAACCCCCCGCCGCTACCATCGAAGCCGAAGGCTCCGACGCCACGGGTGCGGGCGACGGCCCGAAGCTGGTAGCCACCAATAACGGCCTCGAAGTCCATCATATCGGCAAGCGCTACGGCGGCCGCCCGGTCGTGCGCGACGTAAGCCTTCGCCTCCAGCGCGGCGAGGCGGTCGGGCTGCTTGGCCCCAACGGCGCAGGCAAGACTACCTGTTTTTATATGATGACCGGCCTTGTGCAGCCCGACGTCGGTCAGATCAATCTCGACGGGCAGGACATCACGCGCCTGCCCATGTACCGCCGCGCCCGCCTCGGTGTCGGCTACCTGCCGCAGGAAGCCTCGATTTTTCGCGGACTCACCGTGGAGCAGAACATCCTTTCGGTACTTGAGATCGTCGAGCGCGACGCCTCCATCCGCCAGATGATGCTCGACGATTTGCTCGCCGAATTCTCAATCACCCATTTGCGTCTCGCCGAGGGCATCACGCTTTCGGGGGGTGAGCGCCGCCGCGTGGAAATCGCCCGGGCGCTTGCCACCAAGCCGTCGTTCATACTCCTCGACGAACCGCTCGCCGGTATCGACCCCATCGCGGTGGACGACGTGCGCAATCTGGTAAAACACCTGAAAGACCGCGGCATCGGCGTTCTCATCACCGACCACAACGTGCGCGAAACCCTCGACGTCATCGACCGTGCCTACATCATGCACGAAGGCACCGTCCTCATGGAAGGCACCCCCGCTGAAATCGTGAAAAACCCGGAAGTGCGCAGGGTGTATTTAGGGGAACGGTTTAGTTTATAAACCGCGGCCGGACAGAGTATCTTTCGTCTGCTTTCTGTCTCGCTCAGCCTGTTGATAACTTTTTTTCATCATGTGGAAAGTAGCTCCGAGCGCGGCGGAAGTAACGGCGGAAAATAACAGCGTTTTTGCACTGAACGGTTTGCTTTCAAGGAAGGGAACCGTCATGCCTGCCACGGCAGAGATCAGGCTGGCATTGGCAGTAGACATTTTTTCAGGCAGCAACGTGCCTGCTGCCGCGCCCGCTGCACCGGAGAATACCAGTCCGTTCATGTGTTTTGATAGCGGGCCGGAAGCGGCCTCGAGGCCCATTTCTAATACGCCTGAGGCGAACTCTACCGGCATCTGTTTCCATCCATTGAATCTACTGAGTTCCAGTATAATATAGGCAAGCGGAATAGTGTGTTAAAGTTATATGACACTATACTATACTAGGGCCAACAGGGGTGGTACGACTAAAAATAAGATGAAACAGCACGTTAAATAAATATGAAATCCGGCCCACGCTTAGAGCTCCGCCAGGGACAGTCGCTGGTGATGACGCAGGCGCTGCAGCAATCGATCAAGCTGCTGCAATGCAACGCGCTTGAGCTTAAGGAATATGTTGAGCAGGAGCTGGAAAAAAACCCCTTCCTCGCGCAGGAAGAAGGCGAGGGGGAGCCGCAGCAACAGCAGGACGAGGAACGCGGCGAGCGCGAAGAATCCGCCGCCCCCGCCGAAGCGGATTTCGGCGAGGAAAGCAGCTTCGCCTCCGAGATGGAGAACGACTGGAACGACGACAGCCGCGACATCGAAAGCGATTACCTGCGTTCCGTGCAAAGCGGCGCGGTATCGGGCGGGGCCGCCGGTTACGATGCCGAGGGCGATGCGCGTGACATCGACGACAACCCCTCGCGCGGCGAGTCCCTGCGCGATCATCTGCTTGAGCAGCTCCACCTCGACGTCGTCTCGTCGGCGCAGAAGCTTATCGGCTCGCACCTGATCGACATGCTCGACGAAGCGGGCTACCTGAAAGACGACTTGAAAACGCTGGCCGACACGTTCGGCATCGAGATTCAGGAAGTCGAGGAAGTGCTGCTCCAGCTCCAGCGTTTCGACCCGCCCGGCGTATTCGCGCGCAGCTTAAGCGAATGCCTGGCGCTGCAGCTTAGGGAAAAAAACCGCCTCGATCCCGCCATGCAGGCGCTGCTTCATAACCTCGACCTGCTTGCCGCCGGGCGCATTGACGATCTGGGCAAGCGCTGCGGCGTGGACCGCGAGGATTTAAAGCAGATGATCGCCGAGATCAAGGAGCTAAACCCCAAGCCCGGCGCCAATTTTAGCCATGAAATCGCGCAGCCCATCGAACCGGATATTTTCGTGCGCAGGCTGCCCGACGGCAACTGGCACGTCGAGCTCAACATGGGCAATTTCCCCAAGGTGATGGTCAACAAGCGCTACTACAAGAAAATCACCTCGGAGACGAAGAACAAGCAGGACAAGCAATACCTCTCCGAGCAGTTCGGCGCCGCCAACTGGCTGGTGCGGGCGCTGGAGCAGCGTGCCGACACCATGCTCAAGGTGGCGGGCGAGCTGGTAAAGCAGCAGGACGCGTTCTTCCGTTTAGGCGTGCGCTACCTGAAACCTATGACGCTCAAAGACATCGCCGCCGAAACCGGCTACCACGAAAGCACCATCAGCCGCGTCACCGGCGGCAAATTCCTCATCTGCCCGCGCGGCACGTTCGAGCTGAAATATTTCTTCACCTCGGCGCTGGCGCGCGCCGAAGGCGGCGGTGAAGATGTTTCCAGCCAGGCCGTGAAAAACCATATCGAGGAGCTGATCGGCAAGGAAACCGCTGATCATATCCTGTCGGACGACGAAATCGTGGATCTGCTGAAACAGCGCAATATCTCGGTGGCGCGGCGCACGGTGGCCAAATACCGAGAGGCGCTGCACATCCCGTCCTCGCCCAAACGCAGGCGGCTCAGGACGCAGGCGCTTTAGCCGAGCGCGGTCTGCGTGCCGCGGTTAGCGAGTGCTGCCTTGCGGATGGCGTCCACCATTTCCGGTGAATCCGGCTGCGGTTCTGCCTCATAATAGTTACGCGCCGGTCCTTCGGCGAGTTTGAGCGGCGTTTCTTGTTTGCCGTTCCGTGCCCGTGCGTCGGCGCCTTTTTCAAGGAGCAGGTCGACCATATCTTTGTTCCGCCATGCGGCAGCGACGTGCAGCGGCGTTTCGTTCAGCCCCTTATCACGCGCATCGATCCCCTTATCACGCGCATCGATATTGGTGCCGGGCATGCGGCCGATCGCGGTTTTTACCGCTTCCCTGCCTTCTTCCATTTCCGCTGCCCTCCAGCGGGCGGCGTGGTGCAGGAAGTTCTGGCCGTGGTTGTCGGTAGCCGAAGGCTCACCAAAATGATCGATCAGCAGCGCGGCTATTTTCGGCAGGTGATAGTTGGCGGCCATATTCAGCGCGGTGGCGTTGTGCTCCCTGTCGGCGATATTGGGCGACGCGCCGTTTTCCAGCAGCCATTTGACCGCTTCATATTTTGATTCGATCGTTCCGGGCCGTTCGTTGGAGCGTCCGCTTATCGCCATATGCAGGGGCGTGGTCCCGGAATCGATGGAGGAGGTACGGGCTTCATGGGGTGCGGGGAGCGGCTCATCGTTTACCGTGTTAATTTGCGCTCCCTGAGCAACGGCGCGTTTCATGCCTTCGATATCGCCTGTCACGGCGGACTGGAACAGCAATACGGTGGCCTCGCTTGCCGCTTTCGGCTTGTCTTTCACAATTTCCGGCATAATTCCCCTGTATTATATATTATTTGCTGCGGCCTTCGGATTTCGGAAGTTCGATGGTAATGCCGAACGCTACCGCTGCATCGCGTGCGCGCTGCAGCCTGTCCATATTGATGATGTCGCGGATCGACCCTTCGGGATTCGCTTCGCGCATGGCGTTGACGATAGCGGGCAGTTCGTCGCGCATGAATTTATAATCATGGCCGGTGAGCGACGCGGTGTCTTCCATTTTACTGATTAAAGCGGCGATCTGCGCTGTTTTTTTTGTGTCGTCCATGGATTTTCCTTTTTTAGTTAGCGATTAGGTAGGTTCTCTCCGGTCTCATTCACCCGGTTGGTGATGCTGTCTTGCACCCAGCTTCGTGCCTTTGCTACGGGAGTGGTGTTATCGCCCAGCGTGGATGCCGGTTTGCGCAGGGTATCGGCGTGGGTGCGATCACCGCTTGCGTCCTGTGAGCTGCGCGCGCTTGCGAGGTATTTTGCAAGCGGCAGGCTGCCGGCGAGTGTGACCGTGGCAAGCGCCGTGCTGACGATGGCATTTTTCCTGCTTCTCGTTTGCGCCTTGCCTGCCAGCGTTTCGATGGCGCGGCTGCGGTCTTCCGCCGGTATGTCGCGGTAATCCCCGGGAATCCATGTCAGCGGATTTTCTTTCGGCAGGTGTTCTGTGGCGGCGGTGCGTATGTAGGTGTTGAAGGCTTCGTGTATGAAAAAGGCGGCGGCATTGCGGGCCGTGATCGGGTCGGTGATTTTTTCCAGCTCCGTACGCATTTTA
>CAZBUX010000129.1:0-5387 GCA_964495185.1 uncultured Rickettsiales bacterium
AGTATAAGTACGAGGCGCAGAAAAAAGCGCACGAGGCTCGCCGCAAGCAAAAAGTCATACAGATAAAAGAAATCAAGCTGCGCCCCACCATCGACAAGCACGATCTGGAGATCAAGCTGCGCAATATCCACGGCTTCCTTGCCGAGGGCGACAAGGTGCGCATCACCATGCGCTTCCGCGGCCGCGAAATGGACCACACCAATATCGGCGTGGAAGTCCTCAACCGCGTGCAGGAAGCCCTGAAAGACACATGCCGCATCGAGCAGCCGCCCAAATCCGAAGGCAAGCAGATCATCATGACCGTCGGGCCGAAGTGACAAAACCACCAGCGACCTCGCTACAATGAGCCCGCCGCTGGTTTCCGTCATTATCCCCTGCCATCTGGCCGAAAACGATATCCGCACGGCGATGCAAAGCCTCGCGCGGCAAACTCACACGCGCATCGAGGCGGTCGTGGTTTCGGATGACGGCGCCGATTACCGCAAGGCGCTTTCCGCCCTGCCCGCCCTCCCCGAATGCGTTTTCGCCACAACCGGCGGCATCGGCACCGGCCCTTCCAACGCCAAGAATATCGGGTTGTCGCAGTGCCGCGGCGACGCGGTGCTGATCCTCGACGCCGACGATTTCCTCGATCCCGGCTATATCGAAGCCATCCTCCCGCGCACCATGGCCGAAGGCGCGTGCGTGACGCCGAGGCGCCCCGTAAGCTATGATACGCATACGCGGCTTCATCCGCAGGGCGAACACGCCATCGCCTCTTACGCGACAGAGCGCCGTATTTCCATCCGCGATTACATCTTCATCCCTTTCGGCTGGCAGACGGCATACCGCCGCGACATGCTCACCGATGCATGGGAGGAAGAGTTGTTCCTCGATCAGGACCTGGTGCTGGAAACGCTGTTGTTCGAACGCATCGGCTACGCGCCTTACGAAAACGCGCAGGGGTATAATTACCGCGTGCGCGCCGGGTCGATCTGCCACAGCGATACCAGCCACGAACGCGTATTCAGCGAATACGCGCTGATGCTTTCCCGCCTGCGCGATCCCGCCAACGGCATGGGGCTTGGCGATGAAAGCCGCGCGCTGCTGGAAGAACTGCTGGTATGGCGCATGGAAAACGTAAGACGCTATCTTGCCGATCAGGCCTCAGCTACGCTGAAATATGAGCCGCAGGTCATCATGGACATGCTGCACTACCCGGCCTGACGCAGCTCCACCGCTACCGCCACGCACCGCGCCGAAGCCAGCGCACCGGGCTTTTCCGCCTCCACCCATACACGGGCAATCCGCGTGTCCAGCGACAGCACCAGCCGCGCGACGTCAGTCACGAGCTTTTCAATGAGCTGGTAAACGTTTTTCGATAGGGTTTCCAGTATGCGTTGTTCGATGACGGCATAATCCACCGCGTCGTCAAGCACGTCGCTTGCGCCCGCCGCAGCACTATTCACGTCCATTTCGATGTTCAGCACCACCGGGCGCTTCACGCCTTTTTCCCAGTCGTACACGCCAAGCTCCACCTCGGCTTTCATTTCTTTTATGCGGATGGTGAACATGCGGCCTACAGCAGATGCTGCCCCCCGTCGACATGGATGAGTTGCCCGGTGACGAACGTGCTTTCGCAGAGCCAGCGCACAGCTTTCGCCGCATCTTCCGGCAATGCCAGCGCCTTCAGCGGCAGATCCGCCTCCAGCCTTTTCATGTAGGGCAGGTCAAGCTCGTTGGAAGGCAGCATGATGCCGGGGCACACGCCGTTCACGCGGATATCCGGGCCTAGCTCGCGGGCGGCGGCGCGGGTGAACTCCGCCAGCGCCTTTTTGGAAAGTAGATAGGCGAAATGGCTGATGCCGTTGGTTTCGATATCGGTATCAAGGATATTGATCACCGCGCCCTTGCCGAAGGTTTTTGCGAAAGCCTGCGTGAGGAAAAACGGGGCTTTGAAATTGACGGCGAACTGGCGGTCGAACAACGCTTCGTCGGTTTCCATGAGACTAGCGCGTTCGAAGATCGAGGCGTTGTTGATGAGGGCAGCACAGCGCGGCAGGGATTTTTTTACCGCCGCCATCAGCGCCGGAAAGCCTTTTACACCGGCGAGGTCGTGCGCGAACAACCGGCAATCGGCGCCGACCGCTTCGATTTCTTTTTGCAGCGCTTCCGCCTCGGATTTCGATTGGTTGTAATGCAGCGCAATATCGTAGCCCGCGCGCGCGAAATAGAGCGCGGTGGCCGCACCCACGCGGCGGGCGGCACCCGTGATCAGTATGGCGGGACGCGCGTTCACGAGGCTTTCGACTGCAACCAACGGCTACCGGGCTTGACGGCAGGGATGTTTTGCAATTCCGGGGGCAGCGCGTCGGGTTTGTAGGTCGGCACATCGAGCTTAAGCAGGGAGATGAGCGGCAGGGTGAGGCTCGTGTCGTTGCTGCCGCGCCGGTCGACGAGGCTGGCCACCGCGATGGCTTCCGCGCCGCATTCACGGATGCAGGCAACCGCTTCCATGGATGATTTGCCGGTGGTGACGACGTCTTCCACGACCAGCACGCGCTGGCCGGCTTCAAGGACGAACCCGCGGCGAAGCTCGAATTTACCTTCGACGCGCTCGCAGAACATGGAGGGGAGCTGCAACTGCCTGCCCATTTCGTAGCCGACGACGACGCCGCCCATGGCAGGGGCTACGATCACGTCGAAATTTTTGCGCTCATAGGCCGTCCACAGGCTGAGTTTATCGGCCAGCGCGCGGCACAGGCGCTCACCGCGGCGCGCATCCAGCAGCACGCGCGCGCATTGGAGGTAGGTAGGGCTGTGCAGACCCGACGACAGGATGAAATGCCCGGTGAGCATCGCGCCCGCGTCTTTAAATTCTTCGATGACCTGCTCTTCTTTCATGGTTCACTCCACCGCAATATTATCAATCAGCCGCGTTTTCCCGAGCCACGCCGCAACAAGCAGGCGCGAGGGCTCGGAGATATCGTGCATTTCCTTCAGTTCGTCTTCGCTGCGAAGCTCGAGGTAATCGACCCGGAAGCCCGCAGCCGTCAGCGCCGCCATGCCCTCGGCCAGCGCGTCTTTGACCGCCCCGCCTGCTTTAATGCGGTTTGCGGCCCGTGTCAGCGTTTCAAACACTTTCGGGGCGAGTTTGCGCTCGTCGTCGGTGAGGTAAGCGTTGCGCGAGGAAAGAGCGAGGCCGTCGCCCTCCCGCATGGTCGGCGCGCCGATGATTTCCACGGGGATATCAAGATCCTCGGCCATGCGGCGGATGACGCAGAGCTGCTGGTAGTCTTTCTCGCCAAATACGGCCACGTGCGGCAGGGTGCGAAGCAATAATTTCGCCACCACGGTCGCCACGCCGCTGAAATGGCCGGGGCGGAACCTGCCGCAGAGAATTTCGTCCATACCGCCAACCGCAACGGAGGTGGCGTAGCCTGTGGGGTACATGTCCTCGACTGACGGGGCATAGACGATGCTCGCCCCGGCATCATCCGACTTTTTAATGTCAGCGCTTAACATGCGGGGATACTTATCGAAATCTTCGCCCTTGCCGAACTGGGAGGGGTTAACGAATATGCTTACCGCCACCGCGTCGGCATAGTCGGAAGCGAGCTTTATCAGCGACATATGCCCGGCATGGAGCGCGCCCATGGTGGGCACCAGCGCCAGCCGCTTGCCTTCTTTGGCAAGCGATGCCAGCGCTTCCTGCAGGCTCTCGACGTCGTGGACCACCACCAGCATGATTCGTTCCCTTGTATAATCGTGGGTTAAGGTTTAGAACCTATCTCGAAAAAAGCAAGCTTATGAGCGCTAAAACAAAGAAAGAACCGGCTTCCGCCTCCCCGCTTCGCACCGCCTATGACGGGCTGGTGGCGGAAGGCCGCATCAGCGACGACGCCGCACAGCGCGAGGTGCTGGCGGCGCTTGAGCGTATTCTGGCCAGAAAACCCGTGGGATTGCTTAAGAAGAAAGCCGCCGCGGGAGCCAAAGGGCTTTATATCTGGGGCAATGTCGGGCGTGGCAAATCGATGCTGATGGATCTGTTTTTTAATGAATCCAAGGTGCAGAAAAAACGGCGGGTGCATTTTCACGCATTCATGCAGGAAGTACACGCCCGCATCCACAAAATCCGGCAGGGCGGCCCACGCGCCAAGGACGGCGCCGACCCGGTCGTGACGCTCGCACATGAGATCGCCGATGAAACGTCGCTGCTGTGCTTCGATGAATTGCAGGCCACCGACGTCGCCGACGCCACCCTGCTCTACCGGTTATTCTCCGGATTGTTCGAAGGCGGGGTTACCGTTGTCAGCACGTCCAACCATCCCCCGGCATCGCTATACACCGGGGGGGTACAGCGGGAGCGCTTCGCCAAGTTCATCGCGCTGATCGAAGAAAAAATGGACGTCGCGTCGCTTTCGAGCCCAAAGGATTACCGCCTCACGCAGATCAAATCGCTGGACGCCGCTTTCGCATGGCCGCTCGGGGCAACCGCCGACACGTTTATCGCCGAAGCGATTTCGCGGGTAAGCAGCGGCATGGCCCCGGCGAAGGCTACACTTACGATAGGCGGACGCACCCTGCCCTACACGCTTTACGACGATTCCATCGGGAAATTCAGCTTCGCGGAACTGTGCGAAACGGCGCTGGGCGCTGCCGATTACCTTGCCATCGCTCAGGCGCTCGATACGGTCATCCTGACCGATGTGCCGGAGCTTCCCCCGGAAAAGCGCAACGAGGCGAAACGTTTCGTGACGCTCATCGATGCACTTTATGAGCATAAAGTGACGTTACTTATGACTATTGGCGTACCCCCGGCAGGTATCTATGCGAACGGCGACGGCGCTTTCGAATTCCAGCGCACCGTGTCGCGCCTTGAGGAAATGCAATCAGCGAAATGGATGGCGCATGACTGAAACCTTACGCATCGTACTGGCCGAGCCGCGCGGATTCTGCGCCGGGGTAGACCGCGCCATCGAGATCGTCGAGCGGGCGCTGAAACTCTACGGCGCGCCGGTCTACGTGCGCCACGAGATCGTGCATAACCAGTGGGTGGTGCGCGATCTTCGCTCCAAGGGCGTGGTGTTCGTAAACGAGGTGGATGAAATTCCCGACGGGGCGATCACGGTGTTTTCGGCGCACGGCATCTCCGAGAAAGTGGAAAACGAAGCGCGCCTGCGCGAACTTCCCGTGATCGACGCCACCTGCCCGCTGGTGACCAAGGTTCACCGGGAAGCGCAACGCTATGAAGGCGAAGGCCGCGAGATCGTGCTCATCGGCCATGAAGGGCACCCCGAAGTGGAAGGCACCAGCGGCCGCGTTAAAAGCGGCGTGCATCTGGTGCAGAATATCGCGGATGTAGAGAAATTACAGGTCGGTGACGAAACGAAACTTGCTTACGTCAC
>CAZBUX010000130.1:0-5387 GCA_964495185.1 uncultured Rickettsiales bacterium
GAAAACCAGAAAACACTGCCAAAAATCCTTTTTGCCGATAACGGGAAAGAGCACAGCCCGATGGATGCCATTGACAATATGTTCAAAGAAACGGCGCTGCTCAACCCGCACCTGCGCCCGCGCATCGGTAATCCCGACGAGATGCTTTCCAACCGTATGGACGATACGCTGAAATATGCCTCTTTCCGAGTAGCCGATATTGAAAAAGGCAGTGAGGAATCCCTGACCGGCAGCGTTATTACGGCGCTGAATGAAGAAGCCGTAGCCGCCGCTGCATTCGGGAATAAGGGCGGCATCAACCTGATCGTCACTTATGAAGCGTTCGGCGAAAAAATGCATGGCATCGCACGTCAGGAGGTGATTTTCTCGCGGCACCAGAAAGAGGCGGGTAGGGCGCCGGGCTGGTTATCCGTACCTTTGGTGCTGACGTCGAATACCTGGGAAAACGGCAAGAACGAATTATCGCATCAGGATACGTCCATGGCCGAATGCATGCTGGGCGAGAGCGGCGATGTCAGTCGTGTGTTTTTTCCCGCCGATTATAATGCCGCGGCCTTCCTCATGGGGGAGGTTTATACGACGCATGGGCAGGTGTGGACGATGGTCATGGCCAAACAGCTGGCGCCTGTTCTGTTCGCTTATGAGGAATGCAATAAGCTCTGGCAGCAAGGCGCGCTCCGCCTTGCCTCGGCAGGATATAGCCCCGACAAAGCGAGTCTTACGCTTGTCGCTATCGGCACCTATCAATTGCTGGAGGTATTGAAAGCATCGAAGCAACTGGCGGTAAAAAAACTGCCGCATGCGGTAGTGTATGTCCAGGAACCGGGCAAGCTGCGCGAGCCGCGCAATGAAGCTGAGCGTCGCCACGCCATTCCTGACAGAGTCCTGAAACAGCTGATCCCGGCGCATACGAAAGAAATCCTGCTCGTGACCCATACGCGTCCGGAGCCCATGGCGGGAGCGCTGATGCGCTTATGGCAGGGCAAGAAAGTCAAGGCGCTTGGTTTTATCAATGAGGGCGGCACGCTGGATGCGCAGGGTATGCTTTTCGTTAACCGCTGCTCTTCGTCGCATATTGTAGAGCAAGCCCTGCGCTTATCGGGAGTGCGGAAATGAAACTCACGTTCCTCGGCGCTACCCGCACTGTCACCGGCTCGAAATACCTGGTTGAGGCCGCCGGTAAAACAATCCTTGTCGATTGCGGTTTGTTCCAGGGTTACAAGGAGCTGCGCCTGCGCAACTGGGGGGCGTTTCCGATTTCCCCTGCTGAGATCGACGCCGTAGTACTAACGCACGCGCATCTCGATCATTCAGGCTATCTGCCGCTGCTGGTTAAGCAGGGATTCAGAGGGAAGATTTACTGTACCCCGCCGACGTTTGATCTCTGTAAACTACTCTTGCCCGACAGCGGCTATATTCAGGAAGAAGACGCCAAACGCGCCAACAAATACCATTATAGCAAGCACGATCCGGCAATGCCGCTTTATACGCTGGCCGATGCCGAGGAATCGCTGAAATATTTCAAGCCTCAGCCGTTTGGAAAGGATATTGTTATTGCCGATGATATCCGTTTCCGCTTCGAGCGAAACGGCCATATCCTGGGCGCTTCCTGGGTATTGCTGACGGCGGAAAGGCGCACAGTGCTTTTCTCCGGCGATATCGGCAGGCCGCACGATCCGGTGATGAAAGCGCCCGTGCTGCCGGTGGAAGCGGATTATGTGGTGGTCGAATCCACCTATGGCAATCGTCGCCATGAACAGATCGACCCGCTTGATCAGCTGGAGCCGATTATCAAACGCACGGCGACGCGCGGCGGTACGGTGGTCATCCCCGCCTTTGCGGTCGGCCGCGCGCAGAGCATCATGTATTATGTACATGCGCTGAAAGCGGCGCACCGCATGCCGGATATCCCGGTGTATCTGGATAGCCCCATGGCAATCGGCGCGACCGACGTAATGGAGAAATATCTGAACGAACATCGTCTGAGCCGCAACCTGTGCTCGGCGGTAACGGACAGCGTTACCTATATTCATTCCGTTGAGGAGTCTAAAAAGCTTGATGGCAATCATTATCCCAAGATTATCATAGCCGCCAGCGGTATGGCCACGGGCGGGCGGGTACTGCACCATATCAAGCATCTCGGTTCCGACCGTCATAACACCATTCTTTTTACCGGCTTTCAGGCGGGCGGGACGCGTGGCGACCGCATATTGAAAGGTGAGAAGGAAGTGAAGATCCATGGGGTGATGGTGCCGATCAATGCCGAAATCGCCGAACTGGACAATATGTCCGCACATGCAGATTATGAGGAAATACTCGGCTGGCTGCGCCATATCCGCAAGCCGCCTGTCAAAACATTCATTACGCATGGAGAGGAATCAGCGGCATTGGCCATGAAAGTGCATATCGAAGCGCGCTTGCACTGGACATGTGAGATGCCGGATTACCTGCAAACGATCGAGTTATGAACGGGAAACCAACGCTTAGCCTCAAACGCCTCGGTATCGATACGCAGAACGAGGCTGTCGTTTATGTCCGTAATGACAGCCATATCTGCCTTTCCGAAGGCTTTGTTTCGCAAGCACGCATTCGTGTGCAAAAAGGCGAACGCTATATTATCGCTACGCTCAACACCGTCACCACGCCGCTGCTGCGTCACAACGAGGCTGGACTTTCCGAGCATGCCTGGCAGCTGCTCGACGCGAAAGAAGGTGAGGGAGTGGTGTTGTCGCATCCCAAGCCGCTGCATTCCTTGAGCTACATTCGCAGTAAAATTTACGGCAATGTGCTGAAGGAATCGGAGATCAGTTCCATCATCGAAGACGCGGTGACCGGGCATCTTTCCGACATTCACACTTCCGCCTTTGTCGCCGCCTGCGCTGGCGGGCGATTAAACGAAGAGGAAATCCTGTATCTTACCCGGGCCATGGCCAAAACGGGCGAGCAACTGTCATGGAATAAGGAACTCGTGGTCGATAAGCATTGTGTCGGCGGCCTGCCCGGCAACCGCACCACGCCTATTATCGTCGCCATCGTTGCGGCTTATGGCCTGACTATTCCCAAAACCTCCTCGCGCTCGATTACCTCTCCGGCGGGCACGGCGGATACGATGGAGGTGCTGGCTCCAGTAGAACTATCGCTCGATCAGATCCGCAAAGTGGTGGATCAGGAAAACGGCTGCGTGGTATGGGGTGGCGGGGTAACGCTCAGCCCTGCCGACGATGTGCTGATACGGGTCGAGCGCACGCTGAATGTCGATAGTGAAGGCCAGCTTGTGGCATCGGTGCTATCCAAGAAAATCGCCGCCGGCTCGACGCATGTGGTGATCGATATTCCCATCGGGCCTACCGCCAAGGTGCGCGACGCCGCCATGGGCATACGCTTGCAGCACTTGCTGCGCCATGTTGGCAAAATGTGCGGACTTACCATCAAAGTAGTGCTGACTGAAGGCTTTGAGCCTATCGGGCGCGGCATCGGCCCGGCGCTGGAGGCGCGCGACGTACTGCAGGTGCTGACGAATCATAAGGACGCACCGCCTGATCTGCGGGAGCATGCATTGCTGCTGGCGGCAAATGTATTGGAATTCTCGTCGAAAGTAGGAAAAGGCCATGGCCACGCCATCGCCGAGGACATCCTGAAAAGCGGTAAGGCCTGGAAAAAATTTCAGGCAATCTGCGAGGCGCAGGGCGGCATGCGGGATATCCCGCAGTCCTGCTGCCGCCACGACCATCCGGCGTCAAAAACCGGCAAGGTCACGCAAATTGATACAAAACGCATCGCGCTTCTGGCTAAGCTCGCCGGGGCGCCGCAATTTAAAGCCGCTGGCATCGACCTGCACGTCAAACTGCATGCCGTCGTCGAGAAAGGCCAGCCGCTCTTTACCGTGCATGCGCAATCACCGGGTGAACTTAACTATGCGCTATCGTACCTTCATGAAGGTAATGAACTGGTGCGGCTGGAGGAAATGGAATGATTGTTTTTGCATTTCCCGAACAGGCGGAGCTGGCCGTGGCTATGGGGTTTGAACATGGTCGCTGGGAATGGCGGCATTTTCCTGACGGTGAGTCGTATGTGCGCGTAACTTCCGATGTGAGCGGCAGGCAAGTAGCTATCCTGTGCAGCCTGAATCAGCCCGATGGCAAAACCCTGCCTCTCATTTTCCTGACGAAAGCGCTCAGGGAAATGGGGGCCGCCAAAGTCACGCTGGTTGCGCCTTATCTTGGATATATGCGTCAGGACAAGCGTTTCAGGGCAGGGGAAGCGGTAACTGCGGATATCTTTGCCGGGCTGCTTTCACCTTATATCGATGCGCTGGTTACCATTGACCCGCATCTCCACCGCCACCATTGCCTTCAGGAAATTTACCGATGCGAATGCAAGGTGGTAAGCGCCACGCCGCTGATGACTGAATGGATCAAAAAGAACGTCAGGAACCCGCTTATCATCGGCCCGGATATGGAAAGCGAGCAATGGGTAAAGACCGTAGCCGCAGGCGTAAATGCGCCTTACATCGTCCTCGAAAAAACCCGTCATGGCGACCGCGACGTGGAAATTACCCTGCCGGATACTGAGCGCCACCGGGATAGCAACCCAGTGCTGGTAGATGACATTATCTCTACTGCCGCCACTATGATTAAGACCGTAGGATTGCTCAAGGCACAGGGATTTCCAGATATAGCCTGCTTAGCCACGCACGGCGTATTCGCGGGTAATGCCTATGCCGATTTGCGCAAGGCGGGTGCCGGCAGGATTGTTACTGCCAATACTGTTCTGCATCCTTCTAATGGGTTGCAGGCGGCACAGCTTCTGGCGGCAGCGGTGCCATAGGCGGTTTCAGGCATTCTGGTCCAAGCGAAGCAGCCAATCCTTTCAGGAAGGCGCGGCGAAGCTTCCCGGCCTGGTAAGCGCGATCCACTTCCTTTGCATGTTTTTCAGCACCGGTGATTTTCCGTACCATGCCGCGAAACGGAATGACGTTTGCCTTGCTGCTTACCATTCCTACCGCATGTTCCCTGGCGTACCCGGCTCCCTTTTCCACATATTCTCCTCTTCTTGAAGCGGAAGAGCCGGTGGGATTGTCGGTCGTGCATACATCCGGGCCAAGCAAGGCATCCAGCTCTGCGATTTCCCTGCGTACGCTGCCGCATAGCAAGGGCATAGAAAATGCATAGGGATTATCAGCTATTTGCTGCAATTTCCCGGGTATTTCCTTCCGCTTGAGATTCAGGTCTTCAAACGGCATCTGCACAGCGGTCCACGCACCTTCGACCGTTCCTGTCACGGTATCGGTCACAATGCTGGTGACAGGCCGCGTTGGCACAAACCGTTCGCGCTGGCTACCTTCCGGGGCGTTGCAACCGGCCAGAAGCACAGCCGTCACAATGAAA
>CAZBUX010000131.1:0-1117 GCA_964495185.1 uncultured Rickettsiales bacterium
TGGCGACATTTTTGGATTCCACCGGAGGCGCAAGCTTGGTGTCCGCTTTGGCGGCAAGCGCACGATCGATGGTATACGAGGAAATGGCTTCCTGCCCGCTCTGGGCTTCCGGCTTGGTAAGCGTCGTATCGTCGACGCGGGTGGTCACGACGGGCTTTTCCTCGCCGATCACCTGCTCGGTTTTCGCGGCGGCGTCGGGCGCGGTTTCTTTACCGTCGCCGTCTTGCAGCTTGTCGTTCACCCAGGTCTGGGCGCCGGTTTCTTCAGGCTGTTTCTGGATGGGCTCTTCCGGGGCGGGAAGTACGCGTTCCACCTTGTCTTCAGGCTTTCCGGACTGGGCGAAGGTATCGAAAATCGTCTTGTCCTGATTGGGGAATTTCATGCCGCCGGGATCGAGCGGCTTTTCCTTCATCGGGCTTTTTTCCGCCTCGACGACGAGCACGTCCTCTTCCTTAATGGACTGCGTGCCGGTGTGGTAGGCATACCACGCGAGCCCGGCGAAGCCGCCGACCGCGCCAATCACCACCACGCGCGGGAGCCAGCGCGCAATGCTGCTTACGGGCTCATCGCCCTCTTCGATCAAAATTTCTTTTTCATCCGAAAGCTTCAACAATGTACTTCTCCCCCATCCGCCGGGTTGTTAAGGTTTTTTACGCGGTGCCGGACCGGCCGGCAGAGGGCAAAAGATAAGCGAGTTTCAGTCCGAATTCAACGCATTTCCTCAACCGGCGTAACGCCGAGCACCATCAGTCCCGACGCGATGACGGTGGCAAGTCCGCGCGCGAGCGCGAGCCTCGCCGCGGTGAGTTCCGCATCGCCTTTCACGAGCAGGCGCAGGCCCGGATCGTCGTTGCCGAGATTCCAGAAGCCGTGGAATTCCGCGGCCAGGTCGTGCAGGTAGAACGCCACGCGGTGCGGCTCGAGCGCGAGCGCCGCTGATTCCACGATGCGCGGCCAGTTGCACATGGCGCGAATCATGGCCAGTTCCGCCGGGTGCGTAAGGCGCGCCAGCGTTTTTGCGGTAAGCGCGTCGGCCAGCGCGTAGGCTTCCGGCATGTCGGCGTTGGCGGTACGCAGTACCGAGCGGATGCGGGCATGGGCGTACTGCACATAGAAC
>CAZBUX010000131.1:1127-5346 GCA_964495185.1 uncultured Rickettsiales bacterium
TAGAACACCGGGTTATCTTTCGACTGCTCCACCACTTTGGCGAAATCGAAATCGAGCGGCGCGTCGTTTTTCCGGGTAAGCATGATGAAGCGGAACACGTCTTTACCGACTTCATCCACCACTTCACGAACGGTGACGAACGTACCGGCCCGCTTGGACATTTTGGCTGGCTGTCCGTCACGCAGGAACTTCACGAGCTGGCAGAGTTTCACCTCCATGCCGACCTTGCCGTCGGTGAGCGCCTGCACCACGGCCATGATGCGCTTGACGTAGCCGCCGTGGTCGGCGCCGAACACGTCGATGAGCAAATCGAACCGGCGCTGGCATTTGTCGAAATGATAGGCGATGTCGGGGGCGAAATAGGTCCAGCTCCCGTCGGATTTTTTAACCGCGCGGTCGGCGTCGTCGCCAAACTGCGTGGCGCGGAACAGCGTCTGCGGGCGCGGCTCCCAGTCGTCGGGCGCCTTGCCCTTGGGGGCTTCCAGCACGCCGGTATAGACCAGCCCTTTTTTCTCCAGCAGCGCGATGGCGTCGTTCACTTTTCCTGCTTCGGTGATCGCACGCTCGGAAGTGAACACGTCATGCTCGATGCCCAGCACGCGCAAATCCTCCTTCACCATCTCCATCACCGCTTCGATGGTATAGGAGCGCACTTCGGCAAGCCAAACCTCGCGCGGCTTTCCGAGCCATTTATTCCCGTGGATGCTTTGCAGCGCTTTTCCCACCGGCACAAGGTAATCACCGGGATAGAGCCCTTCGGGAATATCGCCGATAGTTTCCCCGCACGCTTCGCGATAACGCAGATACACCGATTCGGCGAGCTTATCGACCTGCGCCCCGGCGTCGTTGATGTAATATTCCTTGGTGACCGAATACCCGGCCTTCATGAGCAGCGTCGCCAGCGCGTCGCCATACACCGCCCCGCGCCCGTGGCCCACATGCATCGGGCCGGTGGGATTGGCCGAAACGTATTCGACGTTCGCCCGCTTGCCCGCGCCCAGGCTCGAATTCCCGTAACCCACGCCGTTTTCGATGATGTCCAGCACCGCTTCCTGCCAGACCGACGGCGAGAGCGTCATATTGATGAACCCCGGCCCGGCGACTTCCACTTTAATCACCGCCGCCAGCTCCCGGATGCGCGCGGCCAGAAGCTCGGCGATCTCTTTCGGGTTTTTCTTCACCTGCGGGGCGATCACCATCGCCGCGTTGGTGGCGATATCCCCGTGCGACGCATCGCGTGGCGGGGTCGCTTCGACCTTCTCGGAAGACACGTCGGCGGGCAGCTGGTTTTCGATTTTCAGCCGCTCGATGATTACACGAAGTTCTTTTTCTATCTTTTTGAAAATATTCATATTTTCTTTTTTCCCGTCATCCCGGCGAAGGCCGGGATCCAGCTTAAGCGCCATGGGCGCGATATAGTACCATCCGTGCCGCTGATCGCTGCACACTGGATCCCGGCCTTCGCCGGGATGACGGGTTTAGTCATTTCCCAAGCCAGCTCCTCGCCTGCACATCGAACACCCTTCGGTATTCGTCGAGCGCGAAACGGTCGGTCATCCCGGCGATGAAATCGGCGACGACCATCGCCGTCACCGGACTTTTCGCCCCGCCCGCGAGCTTCCGCCAGCCGGTAGGCAGGCATTCGGGCTCGGCGAGGAAGAACTGGAACAGGTCGTTGATGACACGCTTGGCCTTGCTCGCCATGCGGTTCACCTTGTAATGGCGATACATATTGGCGGTGAGGAATTTTTTCAGCGTGTCGTTCGTCACCTGCATCTCCGACGAGAACGCCACCAGCGGCTTGTTGAGGTGACGGACGTCCTCCGGCTTTTCGATGCGGTTGGTCTCGATATTGCGGATGGTCTGCTCGATCAGGTCGGTGACCATGCGGTTGATCAGGCGGCGGATGGCCTCATGCGTGAGCCGCTGCATCTCGATATTCGGATACATATGGCGCACTTCCGAGAAAATCCGCGCCACCGCGGGCACTTCGTCGAGCTGGTCGACGGTAAACAGCCCGGCGCGAAGCCCGTCGTCTATATCATGATTGTTATAAGCAATGTCATCGGCCAGCGACGCCACCTGCGCCTCGGCGCTGGCATACGTATCCAGCTCGAGGTTATGTTTCTCGTTATATTCCTTCAGGCTGCGCGGCCAGCCGGTTTCCACCGGGCGGTTGAACAGCCGCCTGATGACCGACCCCTGCCCGCGTATCACCGGGCCGTTATGCTTGGCGATGCCTTCCAGCGTTTCCCAGGTCAGGTTCAGCCCGTCGAACCCGGCATAGCGCTGCTCCAGCGAGGTGATGATGCGCAGCGTATGCGCGTTGTGGTCGAAGCCGCCGTAAGGCGCCATCGCCTCGGAAAGCGCGTCCTCGCCCGAATGCCCGAACGGCGTGTGGCCGAGATCGTGCGCCAGCGCCAGCGTTTCGGCAAGGTCTTCGTTCAGGCGCAGCACCCGGCAAATCCCACGCGCCAGCTGCGACACCTCAAGGCTATGCGTCAGCCGCGTGCGGTAATGGTCGCCCTCGTGGTTGACGAATACCTGCGTCTTATATTCAAGACGGCGGAACGCCGTCGAATGGATGATGCGGTCGCGGTCGCGCTGGAACACCGTGCGCGTATTACCCTCCTCCTCCTTAAACAACCGCCCACGGCTGTTTTCCGGGTGGCAGGCATAAGTGGCGAGGTCTTCCTGATGGATCGAGTATGCGGTCATAGGGGGCAAGGAATAGCGAGAAGCGGGGGAATTGGCAAGCCCCCTGCCCACCCCCTTTGAAGAATATAAAAAAAGGGAGCCCGGAGGCTCCCTTTTTCGTTCCATAAGGCAGTATCGCTATCTCTGGAAAATCCCCGTCTGGTTGTTATCACCCCTCTGGAATATTTCCGCAAAGTTCGCATTCCCTTTCTGCTCTATGACACCAGCGGTATTATTACCCTGCGACCCTATGCGGGCGATGTTAAAATCCCCTTCAATCTCAAGCCGGGTATAATTATTATCGTCATAGGTCGTAACTTCCGCGATGTTCCGTGTACCGGTAACACTGTAATGCAGGGTATTATCATTGCCCGTCTGGTAGAGCGAAAGCTCGTTGCCACTTCCGGTGATGCTGCCCATACGCATCGGATTATCGCCGCCGATCAGGTTCCTGTCGCCCTGCTGCCCGAGGCTAACGATATTGTTATTGCCAACCACATCGTGTCGCGCGAGGTTGGCAACCCCATCCTGCTGGTGACGGAGTGCAGCTCCTTCAAAACGGTTGCTGTCGCCCGCTGCCTGAATCCACGTGTCGTTAGTTTCGCCGACTTGTTCAACAAGCGTAAAGTTATAAGCACCCTCCGTATAGACGCGTGCAGCACTGTTATTCGATTCGGCATACGCAAGATTAGCCGACGCAAGCGCGGTGGTAACAATAAGAATGTGCATTTTCATAACATTGAATCTCCATAGTTTTATCTTTTTTAGCGAAGCATTTACCCGAAAAAACTTCATGTTCGCCAATACTTATGAGCCTATCATGGCTTTGTGACACTTCCGTGACGGTTCGGTTACGGGGGCATGACAATTAGCCACCCCCTCGGCCTTGTGAATAAGACGTAAAACCCCTTGATTTTGCCCCATTCGGGGAGTAAAAAGGTACACCTTCAAACATGGGCCTGCCAGCGAAGTCCCTATAGCTGTTTGTTTGTATAACCCAGAAAGCGCGTCCGCTGGCGCTTTCGCAACCAAGACAGGCCCCGGCTTTAAAGCCCGCGCCTATGTAAAGGAAACACCCCCTATGTCCAGCAAGACCGCAAACGCCTACGCAGACGCCACCATGGAAGATTTCGGAAAACTTTTCGAAGAATCCGTCAAAAGCGGCGGTTCCAATGAAGGCTCTGTCGTAAAAGGCATCGTCGTCGCAATCGAAAAAGACATCGTCGTCATCGACGTCGGCCTCAAATCGGAAGGCCGTGTGTCCCTGCGCGAATTCGCGCCCGCCGGCGGCAACCCCGAGCTTCGTCCCGGCGACGAAGTCGAAGTCTATCTCGAAAAAATCGAAAACAAAAACGGCGAAGCCGTGCTCTCGCGTGAAAAAGCGCTCCGCGAAGAAGCCTGGACCAAGCTGGAAGACGCCTGCTCCAAGGGCGTGCGCGTGGAAGGCATTATCTTTGGCCGCGTCAAAGGCGGCTTTACGGTCGACGTAATGGGCGCCGTAGCGTTCCTGCCGGGCAGCCAG
>CAZBUX010000132.1:0-5325 GCA_964495185.1 uncultured Rickettsiales bacterium
GAGCTCGGTGTGGCCTTTCTGGCGGCCGAAGCCGCGGGCCTCCGTGACGGTGATGCCCTGCAGCCCGATTTCCTGCAGCGCTTCCTTGACGTCGTCCAGCTTGAACGGCTTTACTATCGCTTCGATTTTCTTCATGAAAGCCTCCCTTGATGCGAGGTTATAGCTTTACTTCGGACGCGCCAGAATGCAACCTGAAAAAGTACGGGCTGTTACCGGATGGGGGCTTGTCTTAAAGTTCACGCGCATCGCCGGCGATGCGTTCGGTTGCCTGCGACGGCCCAGCGTTGCGGCGCCAATGGGAATCAATCGCATTTCTGCTATGATTGGCTTGACTTTGCCCTATGTTTGTTCCATCACCTCGTCTATCATTTGGTGCCGCCTTAGATTGAAAATATATGAACAGGGTTCAACCTAAACTCATCGCTTCCAATGGTGCGCAGGATGTGCTGGGCCACCTTAATGCCGTGCTTGGCAACGAGCTGGCCGGGATTAACCAATATTTTCTCCATGCGCGCATCCTGAAGCATATGGGCTTCATGAAGCTCGCCGATTTCGAATACAAGGAATCGATCGAGGAGATGAAGCACGCCGACCAGATCATCAACCGCATTCTTTTTCTCGGCGGCTTGCCCAACCTGCAGGGCCCCGGTGAAATCAAGACGGGCCAGAACGTGCCGGAAATCCTGAAAGCCGATCTTACCCTCGAAGATGCCGCGCGCGAAGACCTCAAGGCGGCGATCGCATGCTGCAACGGGGAGGGCGCCGATTCGTCGACCGCCAGCATGTTGCAGACGATTCTCGACAGCGAGGATCACCACGTGCAGTTCATCCGTATGCAGCTTAATCTCATTGACACGATGGGGCTGACCGCGTACCTACAAACCCAAGTCTAACGCGTTTCCCTCAGGAGTACTTCATGTTCCGCACGCTGTTCGCTGTTTTTTTCATGTTATTTGGAGCTTCCAACATGGCCAATGCCGCCGATCTCGAAAACACATTGTATCTTGACCTGAAGGACGGCCGTGTCGTCATCGAACTTCGCCCCGACCTCGCGCCCAACCACGTCAAGCGTATCAAAGAACTCACCCGTAAGGGCTTTTATAACGGCGTCGTGTTCCACCGCGTTATCGACGGCTTCATGGCTCAGACCGGCGATCCGACCGGCACCGGCATGGGCGGCAGCGGCGAAAAGCTCAAGGCCGAATTCAACAAGGAACCGCATAAGCGCGGTGCCCTCTCCATGGCCCGCGCGCAGGACCCCGATAGCGCCGACAGCCAGTTCTTCATCGTGCTCGCCGACTCCAACTTCCTCGACAACCAGTACACCGTTTGGGGCAAAGTCACCAAGGGCATGGAATTCGTCGACATGATCAAGAAGGGCGACAAGGGCAATAACGGCGCCGTCGCAGGCCCAGACAAGATTGTGAAGATGCAGGTGGCCGCGGACGTTAAAGAGTAGCGCCTGAAAACCGCTCTTTTCGATTTCGACCTTCCCGATAGACTGATCGCCGACCATCCGGCTAACCCGCGCGACAGTGCGCGGATGCTGGTGGTCGGTCATGCCTTCCGCGATGCGGGCGTTTCCGACCTTCCGTCTTTCCTCAAACCGGACGATATCGTGGTGTTTAACGACACGCGCGTGTTGCCCGCGCGCCTGATGGGAAAACGCGGTGAGGCGGGGGTGGAAATATTGTTGCATAAGCGGCAGCAGGACGGCGCATGGCTCTGCTTCGCTAAACCTGCCAAAAAGCTGAAGGTTGGCGATACCGTCAACTTTGCCGAGGATTTTTCTGCCGTAGTCGAAGAAAAACGCGAGGACGGGCAAGTGGTATTGCGTTTCCCCGCGCCGGATTTCCATGCGAAGCTCACCCGCCACGGCCTGATGCCGCTGCCGCCTTATATCGAAAAAAAACGCCATGCCGACGGCACCGATGCTGCTACTTACCAGACGGTTTACGCCAAACACGAAGGCTCGGTGGCCGCGCCAACGGCGGGGTTGCACTTCACCGAATCGCTTTTAAATAAAATCGACGCTACGGGGGCGGCGCGCGCGCATGTCACGCTGCATGTCGGCGGCGGCACGTTCCTGCCGGTGAAAACGGACGATACGGACGATCATGTGATGCACAGTGAATGGGCGGAAATCAGCGCTGAAACCGCCGCTGCGATCAATGCCGCCAAAGCCGCCGGGGGCAGGGTGGTCGCGGTAGGCACCACTAGCCTGCGAACCCTCGAATCCGCCACCAACGAAGCGGGCATGGTGCAGCCGTTTTGCGGGGAAACCGCTATTTTCATAACGCCCGGCTATCGTTTCCGCTGCGTCGATATGCTGCTCACCAATTTCCATCTGCCGAAATCGACGCTGTTCATGCTGGTATCGGCGTTTGCGGGGCTGGAGGCGATGCAGGCGGCGTATGCCCACGCGATTGCGCAGGAATACCGGTTCTATTCTTACGGGGATGCGTGTCTTTTGCTTAGGGATCAGTAAAGCGTTCCTGCACCAAAGCCGCTGGGAAATTCCGTGCCAGTCTTGCCGTCTTCGCGGGCTTTCCACTTGCCCTCCCTGGGCTTATCGGCAGCCGTGGTTTCGGTGGGCGCAGGTTTCTTGTCCTTGCGGCGTGCGTTTTCCTTTTCGGCGTGTGTTTTATCTGGCATAGTCAGTCTCCCGATTGTATTAACAATCCTCAACTAATTATCCTTATTTCCATAGTCGCGGCAACGCGGGATATATGATATTATTATGACGGTTCGTTTCACTATCCAACACACTGATAAAAAAGCGCGATCGGGCGTTGTTTCTACCGCGCACGGCGATATTCGCACGCCCGCCTTCATGCCGGTGGGCACAGCGGCGACCGTTAAGGCCATGATGCCTGAATCGGTGCGGGCTACTGGAGCGGATATCCTGCTTGGCAATACCTACCACCTGATGCTGCGGCCTACTGCCGAGCGCGTGGCGAAACTCGGGGGGTTGCACAAATTTATGAACTGGCCGGGGCCGATCCTCACGGATTCGGGCGGTTTTCAGGTGATGTCGCTTTCGAAACTACGCAAGATTGATGAGCAGGCCGTGACCTTCCAATCGCATCTTGATGGCGACAGCTATACGCTGACGCCTGAACGTGCGATGGAGATACAGCATTTGCTAGGCAGCGACATCAGCATGGTGCTCGATGAGTGCACCCCGTACCCGGCTACCGAGCAGCAGGCCGCCGATTCCATGCGCCTGTCGATGCGGTGGGCGGAGCGCTCGAAGCGGGCGTTCGTCAAACGCGACGGCCATGCGGTGTTCGGCATCGTGCAGGGCGGCGTGTATCCCAAACTGCGCGAGGAATCCGCCGCAGCGCTGAAAGCCATCGGCTTCGACGGCTACGCGGTGGGTGGACTCGCGGTAGGCGAGGGGCAGGAGATCATGTTCGACGTACTGGATTTCACGATGCCGCATTTGCCGGAGGACAGGCCGCGCTACCTGATGGGCGTGGGCAAGCCCGACGACATCATCGGTGCGGTGATGCGGGGCGTGGATATGTTCGATTGCGTTATTCCCACCCGCGCCGGGCGTTTCGCGCGGGCGTATACGCCCGAGGGCGAGCGCAACGTCAAGAACGCCCGCTACACCGAGGATGCTGCGCCGCTGGAAGATGGCTGCCCATGCCCCGCCTGCACGAAATATAGCCGCGCTTACCTCAACCACCTGTTCAAGGCCGACGAGATGCTCGGGCCGATGCTGCTGACATGGCATAACCTCACTTTCTATCAACGCCTCATGCAGAATATCCGCGACGCGATTGCGGGCGGAACGCTGTCGGCATTCGCGGAGCAGTTTTTAGCAAAGTACAAAAACCATGCGCCGGAAGATTAAATATGCCTTGTTGCTGCTGCTCGCCGCGCTGATCGCCGCGCCGTTCCTCCTGCCGTGGAAAAACTGGGTGGCGCTTGGCGTTAAGACGCAGTTGCTGGCCAGCGGGTTCCATAATGTGGAGTTTACGCTTGGCGATGTCGACTGGCGCGGGGCGAGTGCCACCGGTGTTTCGATGGAGCGTGGGGAGATAAAAATCACGGCGGGTGCGGTTTCGGCGGATTATCAGGTGAGCGCGTCGCCGTTTACGGTGGATGCGACGTGGAAAGTAAGCGACCTGCTTGTCACCGGCACGGGTAGCGAGCTGCCGTCGCTTTCGGGGACGGGCAAAGCGTCGGCGCAGGACGGCAAATGGGACGGCGAGGGAAAACTTGCCAGCGCCGATAAGAAATACCACGCCGATTTCAAACTGGCCTATGATCCCGCAAATCCCGACGCCTCCTCGCTTACCGTCAACAGTGCCGCCATACCGTGGCATGAGGGTATGGTGTCTACGCGAAGTGCTACGCTTTCGCTCTCCGGCAGCAATCGTTTCAAGGCGACGCTGGAGGCACGTAAGATTTCGCTGAGCGCGCTCTTGCAACTGCTCACCAGCGGGCGCGCGGCTGCGACCGGCACGGTGTCGGGGAATATTCCGGTTTCCGGCACGTCGCTGGAGGATATCGTCGTGCATGACGCAGTGCTGAAATCCGATGCGCCGGGGGGTATCTCGCTGGCGCCGGACGCCTTGCCCGCGAACAATCCGCAGGTGGCGCTGGTGGGCGACGTGCTAAAGAATTTTCACTATAAATCGCTGGTGATGAAACTCGATAGCGATGATAAAAAAAACCTCGGCATGTCGCTCTCGCTCGAAGGCAACAATCCCGACGCTTATGATGGCCGCGCAGTGAAATTGAACGTGCATTTAACCGGCGATGTGCTAGGTTTACTGCGTCAGAGCGTAATCCCGCTTACCAGTCCCGAACAATGGATCAAGCAATATGAAAAACACTAGCGCCGCCCTCGCCATCATCGTCGCGCTCGCCGCGTGTACGCCCAAAGTGCAGATCGAGGCTCCGGACAAGCCGATCGAAATAAATCTCAACGTCAACATCGAGCACCACGTGAAGGTGGAAATCGAAAAAGACGTCAAGAAGGCGATCGCGCAGAACAAAGATATTTTCTAGGAGAAATGACGATGAAACGCACCATGCTTGCCGTAATCCTGGCCCTGACCGCTTTCCCGGCCTTTGCGCTTGAACTGGCCGATGCCCGCTCACGGGGGCTGGTGGGCGAGAAGACCGACGGGTACGTGGCTGCCATCAAGGCCAGCCCCGAGGTGAATGCCCTGGTTGCCGAGGTTAATACCAAGCGCAAGGCCAAATACGCCGAGATTTCCAAGCAGAACGGCCAGACCGTGGATGTGGTGGCTAAACTCGCTTACCCCCAGATTGTCAGCGGTTTACCGGGCGGAGCCTTGTATCAGG
>CAZBUX010000133.1:0-5287 GCA_964495185.1 uncultured Rickettsiales bacterium
CTCGCACTCCTCGGTCGAGCGCATGATCGCCCCCGACGCTACGGTGACGCTCGATTTCGCGCTGAACCGCCTGACCGGCATCGTCGACAAGCTCGTCGTGTATCCCAAGCAGATGCAGAAGAACCTCGACAAACTCGGCGGGCTGGTATTCTCACAGCGTATCCTGCTTGCGCTTACACAGGAAGGGGTCAGCCGCGAGGATGCCTATGCGCTGGTGCAGAAACACGCGATGAAGGTGTGGGAGCACGGAAAAGACTTCCTCACCGAGCTTTCCGCCGACAAGGCGGTGACGAAACACCTGTCGCCGAAAGCGCTGAAGGCGCTGTTCGACGTGAGCTATCACACCAAGCACGTGGATACGATTTTCAAGCGCGTGTTCGGGAAGTAATCCCCGCATGAGCTTTACGCTTCACCCCACGCTTACCAAGGATACCACGCCGGTCCGCGACATGGCGCTTTGCCGCGTGCTGCTGATGAACAGCCGCCATTTCCCGTGGCTGGTGCTGGTGCCGAAACGCGAGGGCGCACGGGAATTGTTCGACCTGAACGAAGCGGATCACCGCATTCTTTCCGATGAGATTTACAAAGTCTCCAAAGCGTTTCAAAAAATAACCAGCGCGCATAAGATGAACGTCGCGGCGCTGGGAAACATCGTCCCGCAATTGCACATCCATGTCATCGCGCGTTTCAAAGACGACGCCGCGTGGCCTGCGCCGGTGTGGAGTTGCAACATCCCGCCCGACGCATACGACGCAAAAGAAATCGCGGACATTTGCGACAACGTGATCGCCGCCATCGGCGTTAACCACATTACAAAGTTGTAATGTTTCGATCATTGCGCTGTCATGCGACGCTTGCTATCAACGAACTGTCCTTGACCAAGGATACTCTTTAAACTTTCACTCCTAGAAGGAATACTGACATGACCAAGACTCTCGCTCTCCTGGCCGTTCTCGGCCTCGTTGCCGCTCCCTCTTTCGCTAACGAAACCGCTAAGAAAGAAGAAGCCGCTAAAGCTACCGAAGCTACCACCGAAGCTACCACCGAAGCTTCGCCTGCTGCTGGCGCTGCTAAAAAAGAAGAAGGCAAAGAAAAGACCGTGAAAAAAGAAGAAACCAAAGAAGAAGGCAAGCACTAAGAGCTGGCCCGGATTCATCTTTGAATTCCGTTCTTATGAAAACGCGTCGGCTTATGGCCGGCGCGTTTTTTTTAGGTCCGTTTCGTACCCGCTTTGAAACTGTTTGGAACCTCCTGCAGCCTGTTTGGAGCCGCCTAAAACCGTCCGGGACCGCTTGCTTCAGGCAAAACATCAGGAAATATCATTAAGCATCAGATGATTACGCTATAACCCCCTTCTCGTCCGCTTTGGTTATCTTTGCATTTCTTTGCATTTCTTTGCATTTTGACCCGCAAACATCTGGCATTCCTTCGTTTTGTAATCCTAAGTCCAGCGAAGGACATTAGCCTTACGAATAAAGAGCCCTCGCTGCGCTCAGGGTGACAGGTAAGGATAAGACAGCGTGCGCTGGCCCGGAAGGGGAAAACAGCCAATGTTCTTGGAGGATACGCGTTTTTTTCTTGCTTTTTACCCCCCTAATCCCTAATCCCTAATCCCTCCATCACTGTTTGATGTGGCTGGGTAGCTCAGTCGGTAGAGCGCAGGACTCATAAGCCTAAGGTCGGCGGTTCGATCCCGCCCCCAGCCACCACCCTTCCCGGTCACCTTACTTCTTCCCCGCCTTGTAACGCCACTCCATCAGCACCGTGCGCTGGCTTTCAGAATAGTTGTCGTCGGAGACGAGGAGTATCTGGTAGGCGTCCTTGCCGATGGCCTTTACCGCGATGCCTTCCACCTGCTCTACCCCTGAGTTGCGGCCGCCGACTGTGAACAGCTCCGTGCCTTTCACCGTCTTTCCTGAGGGAAGATCGCTGCGAATAGCGGCGCGGGGCAAAAGGATAACCGCGCAATAACGGCTGCCGCGCGGGCTTATGCGGCGCTCAAGCACCAGAACGTCGCCGTTTGGAAGCGTTGTCATATCCGTCGGGGTGAAGCCCCCCTTCCCTTCATAGGGAATGCCTGCGGGCGCACCTTTGCCGAACAGCCAGCCGGTGAATTTCCTGCGCTTGCCGAGCGAGGGTTCGGCGAGCGCGAACATCGTGTTTTTATCGATGCGGACGATGGATTCGAAACCGCCGTTGATGGGGAGGGTGTTCCTGATATCGGCGGGAATCTCGATGTGGCCGGTGGGTTTGAGGGTTTTCGCGTCGTAACGGTCGATGCGATGGTTGCGCTCGAAGGAAATCCAGTAAGAGCCGTCGGCGTCGATGACGAGGCCTTCGGAGTCCATATCAAGCCCTGAAAGCTTTTTGCCGGCCTTATCAAGAAGTGGCGCGATGGTGCCGTTCATCGTGGCCATTACGCCCGCGTCCTTTTCCGGCGAGGGCAAGGCGTAAAGCGCCTGCATTGCCTTATCCCCAAGCGATAACGTCACCACGTCGCCCCCGTCGGCGACCGCCACCAGCGTATCGCCCTTGCCCCATTCGATGGAGGAAAGCCCGCCGAAACGCGGATCGGCGGACGAAAGCGCCCATGCACCCCTGAATTCAACCCCATCTATCGCTTCACCGGACCGCAGCGGGGTGATTTTTTCAGGAGTGACGCGGTTCATCGCCACCGCCTGCGCCATGACTTCCAGCGGCTCGGCGCGGACGCCGGAGGGCAAAAGCGCCCCCGCCAGCATTACCGCCGCATATAGCCACAACCTGCCGGACATAGGGTTCTCCATTGAGTTACCGGTGAATATCCTGTAAATATGCCCATTTTAGGAGTAAATCGCGATTATGTCCAACGCCAAGCCCTTTACCGTCGGTATTATCCAGATGCGCTACCCCGGAACGCCGAAAGCGAGCCTGGAGAAGGCTATCAGCATGCTGGAACAGGCTGCGGCCAAAGGCGTGCAGGTCGCCTGCCTGCCGGAATTGTTCCTCACCGACTATTTCTGCCAGCGTATCGACCCGGCGGTGTTCGACCTCGCCGAAGCGGTGGACGGGCCGACCAATCAGGCGCTCGCCAAAGTCGCGAAGAAAACCGGCATGGCCATCGTCAGCTCGATTTTCGAGAAGGCCGCGCCGGGGCTGCATTATAATACCGCCGTGGTCATCGAGCGCGACGGCAGCACGAAAGGCATCTACCGCAAGATGCACATTCCGCACGATCCGCTGTTCGAGGAGAAATATTATTTCACCCCCGGCGACCTCGGCTACAAGGCGTTCGCCACCGAAGCAGGAAAAATCGGGACGCTCGTGTGCTGGGACCAGTGGTACCCCGAAGGCGCGCGGCTCACCGCCATGCAGGGCGCGAATGTTTTATTCTACCCCACCGCCATCGGCTGGCACCCGCGCGAAAAAGCGCAGTACGGCGAGGCGCATGTCTCGGCGTGGGAAACCATGCAGCGCGCGCATGCGATTTCGAACGGCGTCTATGTCGCCGCAGTCAACCGTATCGGCCATGAAGGCGCGAAAGATGGCGGCATCGAATTCTGGGGACACTCGTTTATCTGCGACCCGTACGGGCGTATGCTCGCGCTTGCAAGCCACGACAAGGAAGAAATACTCACCGCCACCATCGATCCCGCGCTCATCGAGGACACGCGCCGCAACTGGCCGTTCTTCCGTGACCGCAGGGTGGATTCGTATGGCGGCATAACCAATCGATGGGAGAATGACAATGAATGATATTACCGGGATTATCGTCGTAACCGCTGCCATTGCCTGCATGGTACTGGGGCAACGCAAAAACACCCCGCTTGCCGCGCGCAGGCAATATGCGCTGATGGGCATGGCGTGCTCGGTGCTGGTGGCGGTGGAAGCCGCGCAGCGCGGCGAACCGGGCGTTACGCTCCTGTTCGCGCTGGCCGCCTGCGCAAGCCTGATCGGCGTGGTGCTGGATTACGTGAAACCCACGAAGCCGGGCGCGTAAATACCATGACCTCCACCGCACTGCGCATGCCTGCCGAATGGGAACCGCACGCCGCGACGTGGCTCGCGTGGCCGCATAACAAAGAGGACTGGCCGGGGAAATTCGGGCCGATACCGTGGGTGTATGCGGATATTATCCGCTGGCTCGCCGTGCATGAACGCGTGCGGCTTTTGGTAAAAAACGAGAAGCAGGAAAAAGAAGCGCGCGATATCTGCGGGCGCGCGGGCGTCGATATGGGCATGGTGGATATCTATACCGTGCCCACCGACCGCATCTGGCTGCGCGATTCGGGGGCTATTTTCGTGCGAGACGCCGAAAAGAAACTCGCCATGCTCGATTGGCGCTTCAACGCCTGGGCGAAATATAAAAACCACCAGCTCGACGATAAAGTACCGTCGTATATGGCGGCGGAGCTGGATTATCCTTCGATCCAGCCGGTGCATAAGGGCAAGCGCGTGGTGCTGGAAGGCGGCTCCATCGACGTCAACGGCAAGGGCGCGCTGCTTACCACCGAGGAATGCCTGCTCAGCAAAGTGCAGGAGCGCAACCCCGGATTCGGGCGCGAGGATTACGAAGCCGTGTTCGAAAAATACATGGGCATCGATCAGGTGATCTGGCTCGGCGACGGCATCGTCGGCGACGATACGCACGGGCATGTGGACGACCTCGCGCGGTTCGTAAGCGCAAATACCATCGTCACCGTGGTGGAAAAAAACAAGCGCGACGATAACCACGCGCGGCTTGCCGACAACCTCAAACGCCTGAAGCGCGCACGCGACAGCAAGGGCAAGCCGTTTACGGTGGTGGAACTACCCATGCCGAAACCGCTGTTTTTCGAAGGCGAGCGCCTGCCTGCGTCCTACGCCAATTTCTATATCGCCAACAAGCTGGTGCTGGTGCCGACCTTCAACGACCCGAACGACCGCATCGTGCTTGGCATCCTCGCGGAATTATTTCCGGGGCGCGAAATCGTCGGCATCCACTGCGGCGATTTCATCTGGGGTCTGGGCACGCTCCATTGCATGAGCCAGCAGGAGCCCGCGTAGAATGGTTTCCGCATCCGCATATCCGTCATTGCGAGCGCAGCGAAGCAATCCAGTGTGCCGCGTCTGCGGCACGTATAGTCCTATATCGCGCCCACGGCGCTTAGACTGGATTGCCACGTCGGCTTCGCCTCCTCGCAATGACGGGGTTTTACGATGATACTGAAAAATACATGGCGGTGCCTGTATAAGGCGGTGGAAAACACCGTCAACCACGACGGCATCGAACATGCCGGTTACCTCGCATTCCTCGCCCTGCTTGCCC
>CAZBUX010000134.1:0-5213 GCA_964495185.1 uncultured Rickettsiales bacterium
CTGTGCCAGCACATCAAAACCATCCTCGGCGACAAGGTCAGCGACGTGCGCGCCACCGACAAGCTCACCACCAGCGCCGTCTGCCTCGCCGTGCAGGAAAACGCCATGGATTTCCGCCTGGAGCGTTTCCTCATCGAGCAGAAGCAGTTGCAAGCCCCGAGCGCCAAGATACTGGAGCTGAACCCCGAGCACGCCATCGTCAAATCGCTGGCTGCCAAGCTCACCGACAGCGCCCGCATCCATGAAATCGACGACGTCGCATGGCTCCTTTTCGATCAGGCTCGCATCCTTGAGGGCGAAAACATCACCGACCCGGCGGCGTTCACCCGCAGGTTGCAGGGGTTCGTTGAGAAAAGCCTGGTGGCTTAAGAAAAAATCGTCATTCCGGCGAAAGCCGGAATCCAGCCACTTCGCCGGTCTGGATCCCGGCCTGCGCCGGGATGACGAAAAAAATACAAAAAATATTTCATCTGGCGCCCTTGCACCGCGTAGCGTAAAAAGGTATAAGAACGTCCCCCGTTTATTGAGGCAGAATGTTCAGGATTGACGATACAGAGACGCCGGTAGAAGAGCTCAAGGCAGAGATCGAACTGCTAACCTCTTATTCTACCGACACGATCTACCGCCTGCGCTACGACACCATGCAATACGACTATGTCAGCCCGTCGGTTATCCGCCTGCTCGGCTTCACGCAGGACGAGATCAAGCGCCTGAGCATCCGTTCGCTTATCATCGAAACCCGCATCGTCAACGACCCGCTGAACCCCGTGGAATCCTTCACCCCGCTGGAGGAAAACCGCAAGCGCGGCGACGTCTCCAAATGGCAGGCCGATTACCTGATCCGCACCAAGGATGGCCGCAAAATCTGGGTGTCGGACATCTCCTATCCATGGTTTGACGATAAAGGCGCCATCGTCGGCTCCGTCGGCTCCCTGCGCGACATCACCGAGCGCGTCGAGGCCGAAAAGCGCGCGCGCGACGACATCATGCGCATGACCAGCACCGACCTGCTCACCAACCTCTCCACGCGCCGCGTGTTTTTCGATAAGTTAGACGACGAACTTAAACGCATCAAACGCAATCACGAAGACATGTCGATCATGCTGATCGACATGGATTACTTCAAGAACATCAACAATAATTACGGTCAGGAAGTCGGCGACAAGGTGTTGCAGGGCGTGGCCCGCATCATCGCCTCATGCCTGCGCGAAACCGACACGGGCGCGCGCATCGGCGGCGAGGAATTCGGCGTCGTGCTTCCTGAAACGCCCGCCTCCGGCGCCTACTGGGTCGCCGAGCGTATCCGCGCGGCGGTTGCCAAGGAAACCTTCGCGCTCGGCGAGGAAAATCATTTGTTCGGCTGCACCGTGTCCATCGGCATCGCGTCGGCGCGCTTCGACCAGAAGCTCGACGCCAATACCCTCTACAAAATCGCCGACCAGCGCCTCTACATCGCCAAGCACACCGGCCGCAATCAGGTGTCCATGGACGAACTCACGGAAGAAGTGCACTGACCGTTTCCCCCTTCCGGGCCGCTATCTCCCATCCTATACTTACCTGTCATCCTGAGCGCAGCGAAGGATCTTGCCGCACGAAGAAAGATCCTTCGCTGTGCTCAGGATGATAAGCTATAAATAACAATTGCCTGGCACTCAAAATGCAAAGGAATGCAATGAAATGCAAAGAAAACCGACTGTGAGGGGCACGTTAAAACAGGGCATCGTTTGAAATAAAACGATATTACCGCAAACGAAGCGGCTCCAGACGGCTCTGAACCGGTTTCAAACGGTTCCGAACGGTCTGCAAACGGCGCTAAACCGTCGCGCTACGGTTCGGCACCCGGTCGATAAGCTTGAACAGGAACGGGTTACAGGCGATGGAAAACAGCGCGCCCGCCAGCACAAGGTCGTAGGTGTTCTGCGTCATCAGCCCAAGCGCGAGCGACATGCCCGCGAAGATGAACGAGAACTCGCCGATCTGCGCGAGGCTCGCAGCGATGACGAGGCCGACCTGCCGGGGCTGTTTGAACAGGCGCACGATCACCAGCGCCGCAAACGCCTTGCCGAAGACCACGATGGCCACCACCGCCAGCACGCCCAGCGCGTTCTGCCACAATACGGTAGGGTTGAAGAGCATCCCCACCGACACGAAAAACAATACCGCGAACGTATCGCGCATCGGCAGCGATTGCTCTGCCGAGCGGTGCCCGATTTCGCTTTCCTTAAGCACCATGCCCGCAAGAAACGCGCCCAGCGCGAACGACGCGTCGAACACCATATACGCCACGTAGGCAAAGCCGAGCGCGATGGCCAGCGTGCACAGCGATGTCAGCTCCCGCGATTCCTGCTTTTCGATTTTCATCAGAAGCATCGGTAAAAACCGTCGGCCAAGCACCATCATCAGCGCCGCGAACACCGTGATTTTCACCAGCGTAAACCCGAGGGCCGCGCCGGTTTCGTCCCAGTTTACCGCCTCGTTGCCCATGGCGAACGTCACCAGCACCGGCAGCAGCACAATCGCCAGCACCATTGCCACATCCTCAACGATGAGCCACCCCACCGCCACGCGCCCGCTTTGCTGCTCAAGCTCACTCCGCTGTTCCAGCGCCCGAAGCAGCACCACGGTACTTGCCACCGAAAGGCAGAACCCGAAAGCCACCGCCTCAAAAATATTCGCACCCGTCCACAGCAGGTACGCCGATCCGATACCGGTTGCCGCCGCCATCTGGAACAGCGCGCCGGGCAGGGCGATGCGCCGCACGCTGATCAGATCCTTCAGCGAAAAATGGAGCCCCACCCCGAACATCAGCAAAATCACGCCGATTTCCGCCAGTTGCTTGGCGATTTCCTGATCGGCGACATAACCCGGCGTATGCGGCCCGATCGCGATGCCCGCCACCAGATAGCCCAGTATGCTCGGCAGTTTCGCGAGCTTGGCGAAATATCCGAAAACAAACGCGCACACGATACTGGCGGCGATAGTGGTGATCAGCGGATACGTTTCCTGCATGCGTTCCCGTGGTTAAAAGATACAGCGAGCATAGCGCATTTGCGGCCATGCAACCAGAGCGAACAGCGGGGCTGCATCAGAACGTCTTGACGGCGATCGTCCTGATCATTTCAAGCGCCTGCTTCGCCGCGTCCTGCTGGCCGTCATTGGTGAGGATGCTGAATTCCACCTTGGTACTTCCGTCGCCGACGGTGACGATGCCGTGGGTGAGGAATTTATACTCCCCGCGCCGCGCCGTCGGCTCGGCGGCACGGAAATAATACCCGCGCACGCCGCCGGCGCTGATTTCATCATACGATAACCCCGCCTCCGACGCTCTCGGGCGAATCATTTGCGCCTTGGCCTCGAGCATTCCTCTCAGGTCCGATACGCGTTCCTGCTCAGGAACCACCGACGCCGACAGCCACACGCGAAACGGCGCCCCGTGCGCGGGCGAAAACCCGACCGACACTGAATCGTAATCCAGCGTCTTGCGCGTCTTTTCCTTCCAGCCCGCAGGCACCGCAAGTTTCAGCCGCCTGTCGGCCATGTTGTAGCTGTGATTCTGGGTAGCGTGTCTGGGAATTTTAGCAAAAACCGGGGAAGCGATAAGCGCCACGACGATCATCAGCCACACTCGCGTCATCGTTTTCTCCTGTTAGCAAAGCACGAATTCACCGATACAATATTTTTCGGTTTTGTTCCAGTCGCAACCGCATTATGCTCATCGCATGCAAGTCGAAGAATCGAAACCTCCTGTCATTCCTGTCGCCGGACGCAATTGCGGCGACTGCGCCATGTGCTGCAAGCTCGGCGAAATCAAGGAAGTCGGAAAGCCCGACGGCAAGTGGTGCCAGCATTGCACCACGCGCAGGCACTGCGACATCTACGACACCCGTCCCACGGTATGCCGCACCTATTACTGCTTCTTCATGCTAAGCGACCTGCCCGAGGAATGGCGTCCTTCCACATCGCGGTTCATGGTGTCGCAGATGCAGAACAATCTCGTCTATATTTCCGTCGATCCCGCGCGCCCCGATGCATGGAAAAAAGAACCGTACCATGCACGCATCCGCCACTGGTCGGCCAAGGCGCGGGTGGTGGTGCTGGTCGGATTACACGCGCTGGCGATCTACCCCGACCGCGTCGACGACCTCGGCATGATGGATGAAGGCTACTTCCTCACCACCGTCGACGAAAACACTCCTACCGGCATTTTCAAACGCACGATCAAAATCCACCGGGATAATATCCCTGCGGGATTGCTGGAAGCACAGATGGCGGGGAAGGTGGGGGCTTGAGTTTAGCCGCCCTACGGGCTTTGAAGTGAACTCCTTCGCCTAAGATCGTCTGCATATGCCGGGATCATTGAGAGCGTGGAGGAGAAGTTAAGCACGGAATTTAAAATTATCTACAGTCTGTATAGGAAGGTAGTCAATTATCTTAATTTCGATTTTCTCACGCTCTTCGATGCATGCGTCCATGAGTTTTTCACACATACGCGAGACAATCTTGAGTGTATCGTAGGTAAAAGGAGCATGTACGTCGTGATGATAAGGTGCAATTACTTTCTTACCACCGAATTCAAGAACAATAGGCAACATATTCCATTCATCCGCATCAGAATGCGCGATAGAAGAATTCCGCAATTTTAGAATATGATCGTGTATTCCTTTTTCCTCTTTAGAAAAAAGAGCTTTTAAACTTACCCCTAACTTTGGCATAGCAATACTGTTTAACTTAGCTTTAATAAATGGCCTACTATAGCTCACTATCAAAGCACAATGTATTATACGCGCCATCTGACGTTTCTCAGCATTCTCCAATAACTTGTCAGCTAAAATATGATGAGCTGCCCTACATGTTTGTTGAATATCAATATATGACATCAAGATTCTGATATATTTTATCACTTGGTTCTTAGCTTGATCTTCTGAAATGGATTTTATGAATTCATACAAACCATCTGAAGATGAAAGTCGATATTCCATATCAAAAATGCTTTTTTGCAAAGGCTCTGCCTGAACCAGACTTTAAATAACTCTCGAATGCGTAAGCTTTTTTATGATCTTCAAAAGCAAAGTAGTTCTTGAGCTTCCATGGTTTGTATTTTGCAGTGTGAAATACTTCACCCGCATTATGCTGTTTTAAACGCGTTTTTAAATCTTCAGTGATTCCATCATAGAACCGCTCAGAATCAGTCAGACTTTGAAGAATATACACAT
>CAZBUX010000135.1:0-5175 GCA_964495185.1 uncultured Rickettsiales bacterium
AAATAAAGCGGAAGGCAAGCCTCCCACCGAAGGCGAAACGCCCGAGGTGAAGGGAAAAGACAGCGGCGTGCTGGGACGGATTTTGGGATACTGACATGCAGTACCTGCGGAAACTTGCGGCAGGCATTTTTTACGTAAGCGTGCTGGCGTTTCCGGGTTCGAAAGCGCATGCTGCCTCGCTGCCGGTCGAAACCTTCACGCTTAAAAACGGCATGGAAGTGATCGTCATCCCCAACCACCGCGTGCCCGCGGTTTCGCACATGATCTGGTTCCGCGTGGGCGCTGCCGACGACCCGCCGGGAAAATCCGGCCTCGCGCATTATCACGAGCATATGATGTTTCAGGGCACCGCTAAACTTAAAGCTGGCGAATACGCCGACATCATCGCCCGGCATGGCGGCCAGCAGAATGCCTTCACCGGCTCAGACGTCACTTCGTATTTCGTCAATATCGCCAAGGAGAACCTGCCGCTGGCGATGGAGCTGGAAGCCGACCGCATACGCGGCCTGACGCCATCCGACGAGGGCGCTAAAAAAGAGAAACAGGTCATCATCGAAGAACGCCGCATGCGCGTGGAAAACAATCCCGGCGCATTGCTTTCCGAACAGATGAACGCCGCGCTCTTTCGCCATCATCCCTACCACATCCCCGTCATCGGCTGGATGCACGAGATGGAAGGGCTCACCAAAGACGACGTGCTTGAATTCCACCGCAAATGGTATCATCCCGGCAATGCCATGCTCATCGTAAGCGGCGACATCACTGCCGACGAGCTGAAACCGCTGGCGGAAAAATATTACGGCGCGCTGCCGCGCAAGGAAGTGCCCGCACGCAATTGGAACGTCGAGCCGCCGCAGAACAACGCGCGGCGCCTGACCATGCAACACCCCAACGTCAAGCAGCCCGTGTGGTCGCGCAGCTACGTCGCACCAAGCCTCGCTTACGGCGATAAAGCGCATGCCATGCCGCTTTTCGTGCTGTCGCAGCTCCTCGGCGGCGGCAAGACCAGCCATCTCTACCGCACGCTGGTGGTTGAGCAGAAGCTCGCCAATGCGGTCGATGTCGATTACTCCGGATTCTCGCTCGGGCCGGCGCAGCTTTCCATCAATATCGTGCCGGAGCCGGGCGTCGAATTAGACGCGCTGGAAAAGGCCGTCGACAAGGAAATCGTCGCCGTCCGTGAAACCGCGTTTGCGGAAAATGACCTCGCGCGCGCCAAGACGCTGCTACGCGCCGAATCCATTTTCGCGCGCGACGGGCTCACCTCGATGGCGCGCATCATGGGGTGGATACGCATCGCCGGGCTGGATAAGGATTATTTCGAACGCTGGCCCGAGCTGATCGACGCGGTGACGCTCGAGCAGGTGAACGCAGCGGCAAACATTGCGCTCAGGCCCGAGCAATCGGTAACCGGCTGGCTCTTGCCGCAGGCCAAAAAAGAAAAGGACGCCAAATGAAGCGCGCGCTTTTTCTCCTGCTGTGCATAACGCTTCCGGCGCACGCCACCGAAGTGAAGGAAGTAAAAACCCCTGGCGGCATCACCGCATGGCTGGTGGAAGAGCATTCGCTCCCGCTGATTGCCGTAAAGATTTCCTTCCGCGGCAGCGGCTTCGCCTATGACGCGCCCGGCGAGGAAGGCCGCGCCAACATGGCTGCCGCGCTCCTCATGGAAGGCGCGGGCGATCTCGACTCCACGAAATTCAACGAAGCCCTCGAAGAAAGCGCCATCCAGATGAACACGGCGGTCGACGAGGATTTACTCCATATCTCCGTCGAGGCCTTAAGCGAGCATAAAGACAAAGCCCTGTCGATGGTCGGCATGGCGTTGACCAGCCCGCGCTTCGACGAGACTTCCATCGACCGCACCCGCCGCCAGACATTGTCGCTGCTCGTGCAACAGGGAGAAGACCCGGGCTACAAGCTGCATCGCGGCTGGCAGGCGCTGGTCTACGGCGAGCATCCCTACGGCAAGCCGCAGCTCGGCACCAAGGACGGGCTGGAGAAAGTAAGCGAAAGCGACCTGCGCGATTACATGCGGCGCTACGTCACCAAAGGCAACATCATCATCGGCGTCGTCGGCGACATCACGCCCGGCGAACTTTCCGCGCTGCTTGATAAGCATTTGCAAAACCTCTCTGCGAATTACGATCCCGAAGTCACGGTCGCCGACGCCGCCATCCCGGCAGGCGGGGAGCCGAAGGTGATCGATTTCGACATCCCGCAGACGATGCTATCGTTCGGCGCGCCGGGGCTGAAGCGCAACGACCCCGATTATTTCACCGCCTATGTCATGAACCAGATTCTAGGCGGCGGCGGTTCGCTTAATTCCAAGCTCGGCATCGAAATCCGCGAGAAGCGCGGGCTCGCCTATTCGGTGTATTCCTTCCTCGATCCGTCCGAGCACGCCGCTACGTGGAACGGCGGCTTCGCCACAAAAAATGACCTGGCGGGCACAGCATACGGCGTTCTGCGCGACACGCTGAAGGATTTCATCGCCAACGGCCCGACGCAAAAGGAAACCGACGACGCCAAGCGCTACCTGACCGGCTCCTTCGTGCTCAACCTCGACAGCAACGCCGAAATCGCCAACTACCTTATCAGCATGCAGATGCATCATCTCGGTATCGATTATCTCGACAAGCGCAACCGCATGATCGAAGCCGTCACCGGCAACGCCATCCACGCGCTCGCCAGACGCCTGATCGACCCCGACAAGCTCCTTGTCGTCATGGTCGGAAAACCAAAACTCTCCGTGGAGCAGAAGTAATATGCTGTACAATCACGTCACCGATCATTGTTTCGAAGACCGGCTGGGCGACCAGGGCATCAGCCGCAAGCGCGTCGAGGTGTTGCTTGCCGCCACCGGCCTTGCGCTGGAAGTATTGCGCAGCCGCAAGAACATCGCCGCCAACCCGCTGCTGGCGCTGCCGTTCCGCACCCACGATTTCGCCGAAATGGAAGCGCTCGCCAAGCAGATCAGCGACCGCAACAAGCATGTCGTGGTAGTCGGCTCCGGCGGTTCGTCGATGAGCGGGCAGACGCTTTCGGCGCTCAAGCCGATTGCCAGCACGCCCACCCTGCATTTCATCGACACCGTCGATCCCGACATCATCGGCGACATGCTGCAGGCGCGCGACATGAACAAGACCTGTTTCATCGTGGTGAGCAAATCCGGCACGACGGTGGAAACGCTCAGCCAGTTCTACGTGCTGCTCGAACACGTGAAGCAGAAACTCGGCAATTCTTATATTGCCGAGCGCTTCGTCATCATCACCGCGCCGGGCGATAATCCGCTGCGCCAGGCCGCCGCCGAACACAAGCTCAAGATCATCGACCACGACGCCGATATCGGCGGACGCTTCTCCATCTTCACGCCGGTGGGATTGCTGCCCGCCGCCATTATCGGACTCAATGTAAAAGCGCTGCGCGAAGGCGCGCAGTCGGTCGTGCGCGAACTCGATACGGCGCAAGGCCCGGCCCAATGCCGCCCGGCGCTCGGCGCGGCGCTGCAATACGCCTTCATGGAAAAAGGCCGCAACATCACCGTCATGTTCCCCTATTCCGAGCGCCTCTCCGGTTTCGGCCTGTGGTACCGCCAGTGCTGGGCCGAAAGCCTCGGCAAAAGCGGCAAGGGAACCACCGCCGTGCCCGCCATGGGCCCGACCGACCAGCACAGCCAGCTCCAGCTTTATCTCGACGGCCCGAAAGACAAATTCTTCAACATGATCCTGCTCGGGCGCGCGGGCACCGGCCAGAAAATCGTCGTGCCCGAACGCGACGATCTCACTTACATGCGCGGAAAAACCACCGGCGACATCATGGCCGCGCAGCAGAAAGCCACGGTCGAGACACTGGTGCGCAAACGCTGCCCCGTGCGCGTGTTCGAGCTGGAAACGCTGAAAGAAGAACAAATGGGCGCGCTGCTCATGCACTTCACCATGGAAATCATTTTCATGTCGTACCTGCTCAACGTCAACCCGTTCGACCAGCCGGCGGTGGAAGAAGGCAAGCAGCTGGCGAGGGAATACCTGCTTTCCGGGAATCTATGATTCGCGTACTGCCCGCCATCCTCGTCAACCGCATCGCCGCCGGTGAGGTCATCGAACGCCCGGCTTCGGTCATCAAGGAGCTGGTCGAAAACGCCCTCGACGCGGGCGCGCGGCATATCGATGTAAGCCTGGAGCAGGCCGGAAAAAACCGCCTCGTCGTCGCCGATGACGGTAAGGGCATGACGCGGGAAGAAGTCGCGCTTTGCGTACAGCGCCACGCCACCTCGAAGCTCCCTTCCGACGACCTGCTCGACATTCGCTATCTCGGTTTCCGCGGCGAAGCGTTGCCCTCCATCGGCTCGGTCAGCCGCATGACGGTCGCCAGCCGCGCACGCGGTGCGGAAAGCGCCTGGGCCGTCCATGTCGAAGGCGGCATCGTGCATGAGTGTGAACCGGCCACGCTCGGAAACGGCACGCGCGTCGAGGTGAAAGACCTGTTCTATGCCACGCCCGCCCGGCTCAAATTCTTAAAAGGCGACCGCAGCGAAATCCAGCACGCGCTCGATATCGTGAGCCGCCTCGCCATGGCCAACCCGCACGTGTCTTTCACGCTCACCTCCGACGGCCGCACGCTGCTTGCCGTCGATGCATCGCAGGGCGAGCTGCTCGACGCGCGCCTCAAGCGCCTCGGCGACATACTGGGCAAGGAGTTCTCAGACAACGCACTGGCCATCGGCCACCAGCGCGAGACCGCATCGCTCTCCGGCTTCGCCGCACTCCCCACCTACAACCGCGGCACCTCCACCGAACAATACCTTTTCGTCAACGGCCGTCCCGTCCGCGACCGCTTGCTGCTCGGCGCGGTGAAAGGCGCTTATCAGGACGTCCTCGCCCATGACCGTCACCCGGTCGTCGCCCTCTTCATCGACCTGCCCGCGCAGGAAGTGGACGTCAACGTCCATCCCGCCAAGGCGGAAGTGCGTTTCCGCGATAACCAGAACGTGCGCGGCCTGCTGGTCGGCGCCATCCGCAACGCGCTTTCCGAGGCAGGCTTCCGGGCGTCGTCGTCGGTGGCCACGCAGGCCCTGCATCATTTCACCAGCGCCCCGAACTACGCTTATGCCTCAGGCGGCGGCAATGGCGGCGGGGCAGGGGGCAAGCCCGTATTCCGTGAAAACCCCCCGAG
>CAZBUX010000136.1:0-5147 GCA_964495185.1 uncultured Rickettsiales bacterium
TTCATGAAAAAACATCTCTGAAGGGATCGTAAAAATGCTCGCCACCGCTGGAAAAAACGCAACCGATACGAAATGCTGCTCTGTCATCACCTGTCTGGCGATAGGCATGTTCCTCTTCTCCAATGCCGCATACGCCGCACACTGGACGCCGATGGGCGCTGTGCTGTGCTACATCGCGGGATTCATGTATGGAAATTTAGGCCGCGGCCTTGCCACGCTCGCCATCATCGTAGTCGGCGTAGGCGCCACACTCGGTAAAGTATCGTGGGGCCTTGCCATCACGGTGGCCGTCGGCATCTCGGTCATGGGCAGCGCCGACAAGCTGGTAAACGCACTGACCGGAAACGCGTTCGAGGCCTGCTAGCCGCAGGCGTCCTGAAGGAAGGTATTATGTTACGCCTGACCGGCACGCACGATAAAACCGTCCCCGCACATCGATTCATGCTGGCGCTTAGCTGCGCGTCATGCCTGCTCATCGGCGGCGCGGCTATAGCCGCCGAGACTCCGGTTGGCCCCAAGCCGTTTGACCCCACCAGTTTTAAAGCCGGGCTTAACGCACGCATGGCCGCAGTTCCAAGGCCTTCCGGCTCGGTAAGCGGCGGCGCTTCGCCCAGGTCTCCGCAAGGCGGCACTAATGGCCCGGTTAGCGGCTACCGGCCTACCGGAAGCGTAGCGAACGCATTCGGCACGGTGCCCACCAATATGACCGGCAGCCCGGTGCGTCCGATCAGCGGCCCGATGTCAGGATATCGTCCAACCGGCACCGTCGGGGCCCCCGCCGGATTTAATTCCGGCAGGACGCTCAGGCCTTAAATCAGTGCGGGAGAGAATGTTATGATGCGCTTAATCGGATTACAGAACAAGGGGGCGGTCACGTGCGGGTTCGCGCTGGCGCTCACCTGCACCACCTGCCTTTTTGGCGTCGGCGCCGCTGTAGCCGCCGAGCAGTCCTCGCCACGGTTCGACCATTCGCAGTTCGTCAGCACCTTAAACAGCAGTCTGGCTACCGTGGACAGACCCGCCGGCCCCGTCCGCGGCGGCGTTGCGCCTGTGTATTCATCCAGCACCATCATGACAGGCTACCGCCCGGCTGGCCCAGTCGGCAATGCATTCGGCACCGTCCCGACCAACATGAACGGCAACCTGCTCAGGCCAATCAGCGGCCCGATGTCGGGATACCACCCCACCGGCATCGTCGCGGCACCTCCCGGTTTCTTTTCCGGCAGGAATATCCAGGGAGGAGGAGGCTCCATCATCGTGACGACCCCGCCCGTCTACAGCTCCGCGCCGGTCTACAGCTCGTAGGCTATAGCCGGATTTTATCCGCCGGACACGCATTTCTTTTGCCCCGCCGTCAACAAACTGTCACAAATCTTTGCTAGAATGAAACGATGGGGCGGCCTTCCCGCCTTGATTTTTATTAATTCTTAATATCAGCATGTTACGATATCCGCGTTGCGTGTGTGTGTAGGAATGGCCATCGATGCTGCAGTTTCTGAAAAAGAAGGATGACGACGCCGCGGAAAGCAAGGTGGCTGCCGCGCTGAAGCTCGCGTCCGGCGGTGGTCATCTTCCGCTGCACGAATTCATCCCCTACTACTGCCACTACAACCCGCACACGCTGCTCACCAAGAACGGCGAGCCGTTACAGATCATCAAAATCTCCAGCAACAACCTTGGGCTCAATTACGAAAGCGGCGGCAGCGAGCATTCGGTGCGGGAATATATCCGCAACGCCATCCAGTCGAATGTCGCGGGGAAATCCTACGCCTTCTGGATACACACCATGCGCAAGCGCAAGCCGATCGCGGCGGGAAGCCGCAGCCAGAATCCTTTCGCAGCGCACGTGCACGAGTACTGGCAGAAATCGCACCGCTGGAAATACGAGTACTACAACGAGATTTACGTCACCATCCTGCACGAAGGACAGCATTGTGAGCTGTTCGACGCCAGGACCCTGAAAAACGTCTGGCTGCCGAAGCTGAACCGCTCCATGCGCAACGCCTTCCTCGATAGCGCGGTCGCCGAGTTGGACGGCGTCGTCAGTTCCTTCCTGCAAACCATCCGCCAGAATTATAATGCGCAGCGGCTTGGCATGGTCGAGCGCCGCCCGGCGCAATCGCAGACGAGCGCCTTTTATTCCGAGCCGATGGAATTCCTCGGCGAAATCATGAACCTGCACACCGATGCCTTCCCCATCCGGGAAGCCGATCTCAGCAAGCAGCTTGCCAATCACGCCTTGACCTTCGGCTTCAACGCCTTCGAAGCGAAGAACACCCAGGGCAACCGGCGTTTCGGCGCATTGCTCACCGCCAAGCAGTACCACGAAGTCACGCTGGAAACCGCCGACCACCTTCTCCAGTGCCCCATCGAGCTGGTAGTGACGCAGGCCTTCAGCTTCATCTCCCACAAGACCGCACTCAAGCAGTACAAAGAGCAGAAAGTCATGTTCGAGATCAGCAACGACGGCATCTCCTCGACGCTGTCGGGCCTTGATGACATGCTGCGTTCCAACCGCAACCGCCCGACCGATTTCACCAGCCAGCAGATGAGCATCGCGGTAGTGGTCGACGAATACCGACAGCTTGAGGAAGAGGTACATAAAGTACAGCAGTCCTTCGCCGATATGGGACTGATCGCGGTGCGCGAAGACCTCAAGATGGAAGAATGCTTCTGGGCGCAGCTGCCGGGCAATTTTGAATTCATCCGCCGCAAATCGCCCGTAAACACGGGCCGCGTGGCGGGCTTCAGCCGACTCAACCTGTTCCCGCCCGGAAACGCCTCGGGCAATCACTGGGGCGAAGCGCTGGCCATCATCCCGACTTCGGTAAAGACCCCCTATTTCTTCAATTTCCACAGCAGCGACAACGGCCACACGATGGTCTTCGACTGCAATTCCTTCAACGATCAGGCGGGACACATCCTGCTTTATTTCCTGCTTACCTCGGCGATGAAATATGACGGGCGCATGTATCTTTTCGACCACCAGCGTTCCGCGCATCTGTGGTTCGATAAGCTTTCGGGCGCCTATCACCGTTTCGCGCCCGGCAGCGGCCACAAGGAAAACGCGCGCACGCTTCGCCTCAATCCCTTCACGCTGGAAGATTCGCCGCGCAACCGCTCGTTCCTGCTCGCATGGGCGGCCACGCTGGCGCCGGAGAGTTTCGCGCTGACCGACGCCCACCGCGACACCCTGCAGGGCGCCATCGCGAGAACCTACCTGTCGCCGCCGGAAAACCGTAGCCTCGAGGCGTTCATCGGACTGGCCGTCGCCGCCGACCATACGCTCGCCGAAGCGTTCGCCGCGTTCCACGGCAACGGCGAATTCGCGCGGCTGTTCACCGGCGGGCCGGAGAGGCTCGACCTTTCCACGGCGCTGCATGCCTTCGACATGGACGCCACCCTCAGGCGCTCCGCCTGCACCGTGCCGGTTTTCGCATATCTTATGCACCGCATCGTCACCTCGCTGGACGGCAAGCCCACCATCATCGTGCTGCACGACGCGTTCGATCTGCTGGAAAACGCTTTCTTCGCGCCGCGCCTTGAAAGCCTGATGGAAATGCTGCAGCAGAACAACGCCATGCTGCTTTGCACCACGCAGCGCCCGGACGCCGAGGCAGGCAAGGCGAGCTTCGCCACCTTCCTGCAACGCTGCGGCACCCGCCTCTACATCCCCGACGACGTCGACATCAACTACGCCTCGCTGGTGCCGGGCCTCACCCCGCACGACGTACGCATGTTGCTACGCATGTCGCGCCGCAAGGGCGATTTCCTTATCAAGCAGCAAAGCGAAAGCGTGGGCCTGCGCGTCAACCTCGACGAGCTGGAAGACGCCAAGTCCATTTTCGCGCACGACATCAAGACGCTGATCGCCGCGGGCGGCAAGTTCGCCAGCATCCCGAAAGCGGAATGATATGCAGAGGCTTCGCCGCTATCTCCTGATCTTCATGGCCTTCTGGGCCTTCGCCGTCATGCCCACCAACGCGATGGCGCAGGCGTGGATGAACTGCAACACGGCCAACGGCACGGTCAATGGCGGCAAGCTGTGGAACACCGACACCAGCCCCGGCGGATTCTGCCAGGCCACCGGGCGCTACCACGTATTCAGCCACATGGTCTGCAACGTGGTGCTGATCTTAAACGACGCGCTCGGTCGCGTGTATTGCAGCCTGCAATACGACATGGCCTCGGTGCTGTCGGCGGCGCTCACGCTCTACGTCGCCGCGTTCGGCGCGCAGATACTCATGGGCAGCACGCAGCTCGTGGCCAAGGAGATCATCCTGCGCCTGATCAAAATCGCGGGCGTATGGACGTTCGCCACCTATTCCTACTGGGGCATAGGACTCGCGTTCAATTTCTTCATCGACGTCATGTTCAGCGGCGTCTACTGGGCATTGGAATCCATCCCCAATTTCATCAACCACAACAATTCCGCCCCGTTCTGCTACGATCCGCGGCTGAGCAGCGCCGGCGGCGTCATGGGCATGTTCGCCATGATGGACGAAGCGCTGTGCAACGCCGTCTGGGGGTCGATATCAGCGGCCGATTACAAGGTGCTCGGCTTCTTCGCGGTGCTTTCCTACAATATCCCTCCCATTTTCGGGCTGATCATCGGCTGGCTGTGGATGAACTTCATCATCATGGTGCGCGCGCTCATGAGCTTCCTGCTGTCCATCAGCGCCACGGCGTTTTTGATTGCGCTCAGTCCGATTTTCCTGAGCATGATGCTGTTCAACTCGACCTATTCGTTTTTTGAAAACTGGCTGAAATACATGATATCGTTCACGCTGCAGGTGGTTATCATCTTCTCCGTGGTGGCGATGTGGATACTGGTCACGCTGGGCTTCATCGATTTCTTCAACGAGCTGGCGGCGATTATCGTTCCCTACAACCGCGTACAGATGCACAGCTCTGCGATCGACCCGGTACAATACTGGGGGATATGCCCCTACGTGTTCAGTAACGACAATTTCGGGCCGCTCGTCACCTGCTCGGGGCTCGATCCCGTCAAATACAGCATCCCGGCCTCGGAAGTGCTGATGCACACCGACCTCGTCTATTATATCACCTACCACCTGATTACCCTGCTTCTGGTGGTCTACGCTTTCGAGGCGCTCCTGAAGGAAGCCCCCAAGATCGCGCAGCAG
>CAZBUX010000137.1:0-5129 GCA_964495185.1 uncultured Rickettsiales bacterium
AGGCCCGCGAGGCTCGTGGGCACGGTGAATACGTCGTTTAAATACATCTCCACCGGGTCGCTCGGCTTGTAATCGAACCCGAACGGCGCGCTCGGTGCGGTGGGCGTGAGAATCGCATCCACTTTCTTAAACGCCTCGTTGAAATCGTTGGCGATCAGCCAGCGCACGCGCTGCGCTTTTTTGTAATAGGCGTCGTAGTATCCAGCCGAAAGCACATAGGTGCCGATCATGATGCGGCGCTTCACTTCATGGCCGAACCCGGCCGCGCGCGTCATTTCGTACATATCCACGAGGCCGCCGCCGTCGGGCAGAACGCGCAGGCCATACCGCACGCCGTCATAGCGCGCGAGGTTGGAAGAACATTCCGCAGGCGCAACGATATAATACGTCGCCAGCGCGTATTTCGTATGCGGCAGGGAAATATCGACGATCTCCGCGCCCGCTTCACGCAGCAGCTTCGCACCTTTTTCCCACATGGCGGCGATTTCGGCGTTCAGGCCGTCGGGGCGGTATTCCTTGGGAATCCCGATTTTCTTGCCTTTGATATTGCCGGTGAGCAGCTTCTCGAAATCCGGCACTTCCATGTTCACCGAGGTGGAATCCTTCGGGTCGTAGCCGCACATCGCATTCAGCATGATCGCCGCATCGCGCACATTGCGCGTGATCGGCCCGGCCTGATCCAAAGAACTGGCAAACGCGATGATGCCCCAGCGCGAGCAGCGCCCGTAGGTAGGCTTGATGCCGGTGATGCCGCAGAACGCGGCGGGTTGGCGGATCGAGCCGCCGGTATCGGTGCCAAGCGCAATCGGGCATAAATCGGCAGCGACCGCAGCGGCGGAACCGCCCGACGAACCGCCCGGCACGAGATGCTCGCCGTCCTTTTTCCACGGCGATTTCACCGGGCCGTAATAGCTGGTGAGGTTGCCCGATCCCATCGCGAATTCGTCGAGGTTGAGCTTGCCGAGCATCACCCCGCCCTGCTCCCAGAGCTTGGTGGTGATGGTCGATTCGTATTCCGGCCTGAAACCGTCGAGGATATGCGAAGCGGCGGTGGTGAGCGTTCCCTTCGTGCAGAACAAATCCTTCACGCCGACGGGAATCCCCTCAATCGCGCGCCCCTCGCCTTTGGCAAGTTTCGCGTCGGACGCTTTGGCCATTTCGATGGCCTTATCGCGCGTGATGGTGATGAAAGCGTTATACGTAGCGTTGGTTTTCTCAATAGCCGTCAGATGCGCGTCCGCCAGCTCGACGGCAGAAAACTTTTTTGCCTTCAGGCCGTCGCGCATGTCAGCGAGGGTGAGTTCGCGGAGATCGGTCATTCCAGCACCTTCGGCACAACGAAACAGCCGTAATCGCTGTTCGGTGCGTTTTTTACTACAGACTCTTGCTGGTTACCGTCGGTCACTACGTCCTTGCGCCACGGAAGCGCTACCGACGATACCGAGGCGAGCTGCGGCACGTTATCGGTGTTCACCTCGTTGAGCTGCTCCACCCATTTCAGGATGCCGGAGATTTCGGCGGCGAAATGCTCCTTCTCATCCTCAGCCACGCGGATGCGGCTTAGGCGGGCGATTTTAGTGACGGCTTGTTTATCCAGTGCCATATGTCTATGTATATAATGAGAAGCCCGGTTTTAATGATTCCACGCCCGAATGACAAGATGATATTGCATGTTATTGGACTTGCCCGCTGATTTTGCCAAGGCCCTGCCCCGCAGCGCCCGCCTGCTCGGGCTGGACGTGGGGGAAACCACCATCGGGCTTTCCCTTTCCGACGCCTCGCGCCGGATCGCCTCGCCGCTGGAGACCATCAGCCGCACCAAGCTCGCCAAAGACATCGACAAAATGAAGACGATCATCGCCGAGCATAGAATCGCCGGGCTGGTCATCGGTAACCCGATCAACATGGACGGCAGCCTCGGCCCGCGCGTGCAATCGACCCGCACTTTCGTCAGCAATATCGGCAAATCCATCGACCTGCCCATGCTGCTGTGGGACGAGCGCTTATCCACCATGGCCGTCGAACGCATGATGCTCGAAGCCGACCTCTCGCGGGCACGCCGCGCCGAGCTGGTGGACAAACTGGCGGCGGCCTATATGCTGCAGGGGTTTCTGGATAGTGTGACATGAACCCAATCGCCGTATTCATCATCGCCTACCTGCTTGGCAGCATTCCTTTCGGATTGCTGCTCACTAAATACGCGGGGCTCGGCGACATCCGTAAAGTAGGCTCCGGCAATATCGGCGCTACCAACGTCATGCGCACGGGGAATAAGAAGCTCGGCATCGCGACGCTGCTACTGGATGCGGGCAAGGGTTTTGCAGCAGTATGGCTGGCACTTTCGGTTTTAAGCGAGTCGCTCAACCCTTATTTATACGGCCTGATCGCCGGGCTCCTGACCGTGCTCGGGCATGTCTTTCCGGTATGGCTCAAATTCAGGGGCGGCAAAGGAGTTGCCACGGCCATCGGCATCACCTTTGCCTTCGCTTGGCAACTTGGCGCCATCATGTGCGCGGTGTGGCTGCTGGCATTTGCCGTTTCGCGCATGGCTTCGGTTGCATCGCTGGCAGGCATCTGGGCGCTGCCGCTGTTTCTCTTCATCGCAAGCGACGTACTGCATTACATGCCCATCCCCCTTGAAATAACCGGAGTGTATACTGCGCTCGCCCTCCTCATCACCTGGACCCACCGGGAAAACATCAAACGCCTGATCGCAGGCACCGAGCGTGGATTCCGTAAGGAGAAGGTATGAAAACCCGTCATTGCGAGCGAAGCGCGGCAATCCAGTGTACCGCGCTTCGCTCGCAATGACATAACCATAGAGAGAACCCCATGACCTTCCCGCAATTCACCATGAGCTATTCGACACTGGCGAACGAAAACCTCGTAGATGTGCTGCGGCTCATCCGCACGCTGAACGTGGGGCCGGTGACGTTTTTCCAGCTCATGCGGCGCTACGGGACGGCGGCGGACGCGCTGGCGGTGCTGCCCGACATGTCGCTTCGCGGCGGCAGGCGGATGCCGCTGGCGCCGGTGAGCAAGGCGGAGGCGGAAAAGGAAATCTACCTCGCCGAAAAATTCGGCGCGCGCATGATCATGTACGGGCAACCGGATTATCCCAAGCTTTTACAGACGATCAACGACCCGCCGCCGGTGATTACCGTCCTCGGGCATGCGCATCTCTGGCAACAGAAGGATGTCATGGTCATGGCCATGGTCGGCGCGCGCAACGCCTCGGCGCATAACTGCCAGTTCGCCGGACGCCTTGCCAAAGAACTAGGTCAGGCCGGCATCGTCATCTCGTCGGGCCTCGCGCGCGGCATCGACACCTTCGCGCATAAGGGCGCGCTGGCCACCGGCACGGTGGGCGTCATCGCGGGCGGCATCGACAATGTCTACCCGCCTGAGAACGACCCTTTATATAAGCAACTGCGCGATGAAGGCGCGATCATCAGCGAGCAGCCATTCGGAGCGATCCCCTTCAGCGGCAGCTTCCCGGGGCGCAACCGCATCATCGCGGGTATGAGCCTTGGCGTCGTGGTGGTGGAAGCCTCGCCTAAATCCGGCTCGCTCATCACCGCGCGCTTCGCCAACGAGGCTGGCCGCGAGGTGTTCGCCGTGCCCGGGTCGCCGCTCGACCCGCGCGCCAAGGGCTGCAACCAGCTTATCCGGCAGGGCGCGATCATGGTGGAATCGGCGTCAGACATCCTTTCGGAAATCGCGCATATGCGCAGTCTCGCCATGAAGGAACTGCCGCCCGCGCGTTACGACGGCGAAATGGTAAATGCCCCCGCCAGCGATACCGAGATCGATGCTATGCGCGCGAAAATACTGCAAAAACTTAGCATTATGCCGGTTTCGGTTGACGAACTCGTCGAACAATGCGAAACCTCTGCCGCCATTGTGCTTACCGTGGTGCTGGAGCTGGAACTCGCCGGAAGGCTGAAGCGCCACCCCGGCAATAAGGTCTCGCTCATGGGGCAAATGCAGGAAGAAGTCGCTTGAAATGAACGTTGTCGTCGTCGAGTCACCCGCGAAAGCGAAAACCATTAATAAGTACTTAGGCAAGGACTATCAGGTCTTCGCCTCGTTCGGCCACGTGCGCGATCTGCCGGCTAAGAACGGCTCGGTAGACCCCGATAACGATTTCGCCATGATTTATGAAATCGACCCCGACGCGAAGAAAAATCTCGCCGACATTATCAAAGCGGTCAAAAAGGCCGACGGCCTGTTCCTCGCAACCGATCCTGACCGCGAGGGTGAAGCCATCTCGTGGCACGTGCTGGAAGCGCTGAAGGAAAGCAAGGCCGTGCATAAGAATTTGCAGGTGCACCGCGTCACTTTCGACGAAATCACCAAACGCGCGGTCACTCAGGCGTTCGAAAAACCGCGCGACATCGACATGGATCTCGTCAACGCCCAGCAGGCGCGCCGCGCACTGGACTACCTCGTGGGCTTCACCCTGTCGCCGGTATTGTGGCGCAAGCTCCCCGGCAGCAAATCGGCGGGCCGGGTGCAGTCGGTAGCGCTGCGCCTGATCTGCGAGCGCGACGAGGACATCGAGAAATTCGTCAATCAGGAATACTGGGATATCAAGGCAGCGCTCGCGACCGATAGCGGTCAGAACGTCAGCGCCCGCCTGCTCGAATATGAAGGCGAGAAGATGGAGAAATTCTCCATCACCGACGGCACGAAGGCAAACGCGATAGCGGAAGCCCTGCGCAGCAAAACCTACAAGGTGGCAAGCGTCGAGTCCAAGCTTGTGCGCCGCCACCCCGCCCCGCCGTTTACGACGTCCACCCTCCAGCAGGAAGCCGCGCGCAAATGCGGGTTCTCGGCCAAGAAAACCATGCAGACGGCGCAACGGCTTTACGAGGCCGGGCACATTACCTACATGCGTACCGACGGCGTGTCGGTATCGCAGGAAGCCATCACCGCCGCGCGCCAGTATATCGGCGGGAATTACGGCGGGAATTTCGTGCCCGACGCGCCGCGCATGTATAAATCCAAGGCGAAGAACGCGCAGGAGGCCCACGAAGCCATCCGCCCGTCCGACGTCACCCGCGCGCCCGCCGATATGGGCGCCGCCCTCGACAACGATCAGGCCCGGCTCTACGAGCTGATCTGGA
>CAZBUX010000138.1:0-5093 GCA_964495185.1 uncultured Rickettsiales bacterium
TCGACATAACGCGACAATACCTGCGCCGTATCGGCCACCGTCTCGCCGCGCCCGAGCTGCAATTCGCTGCCGTTGAAGGGCAGCGCGTGACCGCCCAGCTCCATCATCGCCACTTCGAACGACACGCGGGTGCGGGTGGAGTTCTTCTCGAAAATCATGGCGAGTTTACGGCCGGCAAGCAGCGGTTTTGTGCGTCCGGCCTGCCGCTCCTTTTTAAGGGCTGCAGCTTGCTTCAGGATGGCGCGCAGGCTGGCGGCGTCGACCGTCGCAAGGTCGGTGAAATGCCGTATGGCGGCAGAGGTTTTTTTCAGTATGTTGACGCTCATGTCCACCCCTCGCACGCGGTGGCCAATTTTGCAAGCGCTTCCTGAACGTGTTCTTCCTCGACGATCAGCGGCGGGACGATGCGAATGACATGGTCTTCCGCCGGAGCGGTAAGCAGGCCGAGGCCGCGCAGGCGCTCGACCATTTCCATGGCCGGCACATGGGTTTTTATGCCCAGCATAAGCCCCATGCCGCGCACTTCTGCAAGCAGTTCAGGGAAGCGTTCGACGGCATTCTGCAAACCTGTTTTGAGCAAGGAGCCCATCTGTGCGACATGGCTGAAAAACCCCGGCGCCAGCATGATGTCGAGCACGGCGTTGCCCACCGACATGGCAAGCGGATTCGAGCCGTAGGTCGAGCCGTGGCTGCCGGGCGTCATGCCCCATGTAGCCTGTTCGGTGGCAAGGCAGGCGGCGAGCGGGAAGCCGTTGCCGATACCCTTGGCGACCGCCACGATATCGGGCCGGATACCTGCGTGCTCGTAGGCGAATAATTTGCCCGTGCGGCCCATGCCGCACTGCACTTCGTCGACGAAAAGCAGCAGGCCGCGCTGGTCGGTGATTTGGCGCAGTCCCTGCAGGAATTCATGCGACGCGACGCGCACCCCGCCCTCGCCCTGGATCGGCTCGACGAGCACGGCGGCGGTTTCATGCGTAATCGCCGCTTCCACGGCGGCAAGATCGCCAAATTTCACGCGGTCGAAGCCGTCCATCAGCGGCTCATACCCCTTGCGGGCAATATCGTTCCCGCCAGCGGAAATGCAGGCCAGCGTGCGTCCGTGGAACCCGCCTTCCATAGTGATGACGCGGTAACGGTCGGGATGGCCCTCGGCGTCGTGGTATTTGCGGATCATCTTGAGCCCGCATTCCACCGCCTCCCCGCCGGAGTTGCAGAAAAACACTTTATCGGCGAAACATTCCGCCACCAGCCTCTCGGCAAAACGTTCCAGTCCCGGCATGCGGTACATGTTGGAGCAGTGCCACAGGGTTTCCACCTGCGATGTAAGCGCCTTCACCAGATGCGGGTGGCAATGCCCGAGCGCATTGACCGCGATACCCGAGGCGAAATCGAGATAACGTTTTCCATCCGGCGAAAAAAGCCAGACGCCCTCACCGCGGTTGATGGTGATGTTACTGCGCCGGTAAACCGGCAATACGGGAGACATGAAAAACGACCACCTTGGTGGAAAAACGGTGATTATCGGAACCTAAGCCCTTAATGTCAATAGGAAGAAGTCAGGTTTTGAGCCTGTAACCCTTGCGAAACAGCGTCGCCGTCAGCCACCAGAGGGCGATGTTGGTCGTGATCATTACCGTCATGCCGGTTGCGATTGTGCCGTCGGTGTAGCCGGTCATGGCGTAGCGGAAGCCGTCGATCATATAGAAAAACGGGTTGAAATGGCAGATACCGTGCCAGAATTCGGGCAGTTGCTTGATGGAATAGAACGTGCCCGAAAGGAAGGCCAGCGGCGTGACGATATAGTTGGTGAAAGCCGAAAGCTGGTCGAAGGATTGCGACCAGATGCCAGTGAGGATACCAAGCAGCGCCAGCATCATGCTGGCCGCCAGTATGTAAAACAGCCCGATTCCTGCATGATGGATGGAGAACGGCACGAACAGGTAGACCGAGGCCATCACCACCACCCCCACCATCAACCCGCGCACCAGCCCGCCGACCACGAGGGAAAACACCACCTCCCCGCCAGTCAGCGGCGGCATGAGGATGTCGATGATAACGCCCTGGATTTTAGCTAGCATCAGCGAAGACGAAGTATTGGCAAAGGCGTTCTGCACGATGGCCATCATGATCAGGCCGGGCGCAATGAACTCATTATAAGGCATGCCGTCGACGGTACGCGTCCCAGTGCCCATGGCCAGCGTGAGCACGGCAAGAAACAGCAGCGTGGTGATGACCGGCGCCACGACAGTCTGGCTCCAGACTTTCATGAAGCGCCAGATTTCGCGCTTGCACAGGGTATAGACGCCGATGGTGTTGATGGAGTGCATGTTATTCCTTTGCGTGCCGTTGCAGGTACGATACCGCATATGAGCAGATCGGCACAATAGTCAAAGCGCGCGCTTTCGCATCGGCCACCACGCCCGCCATAAGCTTCGCCGCGACGCCCTGCCCGCGCAGGGCCTCCGGAACGCCGACATGGGTGATGTGGATAGCGTCGCCCTGAAGCCGGTAATCGGCCACCGACACGTGCCCGTCCACGAGCAGTTCGTAGCGGCTGGCGGCAGGATTGTCTTTTACGTTTTCTGTCATAAAAAAAAGCCGGGACGTTTCCGTCCCGGCTTCCCTTTGGTTGCAGTGTTTAGCGGCGGTCGCCGAAGAGGCGCAGCAGGTAAACGAACATGTTGATAAAGTCGAGATACAGCGTAAGCGCGCCCATGATCGACGCCCTCGCCAGTGCCCCGGCATTACCGCCCACCTGATAGTAAATGGCCTTGAGCTTCTGCGTATCGTAAGCCGTGAGGCCAACAAAGATCAGCACGCCGACGACCGAAAGCGCGAACGAAAGCGCCGAGCTTTGCATGAACAGGTTAACCAGCGAAGCAAGAATCAGCCCGAACAGGCCCATGAACAGGAACGAGCCGAGGCCGCTCAGGTCGCGCTTGGTCGTATAGCCATAGAGGCTCATGGCGCCGAACGTGCCCGCGGTGATGAAAAACACGCGCGCGATGCTCTCACCTTTATAGACGAGAAAAATTGCGCTGAGCGAAAGCCCCATCAGCACCGAATACACCCAGAAAACCGCCTGCGCCTTGGCAGGACTCATATGCTGGATGCGGAAGCTAAGCCAGAGCACGAGCCCAAGCGGCGCGAACATCAGCACGTACATCAACGGGCCGTTGAACACCGCATTGCCAATCGAAGTCAGCATCAGCTGGCCGGTAGCCTCATCGGTAACCACAGACATTTTTGCGAATACGAGCGCCGTGATGCCGGTCAGCGCCAGAGCGCTCGCCATCAGGTTGTAGATACGCAGCATGTACGCGCGCAGGCCGGCGTCGACAGCGGTCGCCTGCGACTGCGGGCGAGCGCTTTGTACGGCTGCAAACGGGTCACGAAAATTCATTTATTCCTCCATAGGTTAATAATTCACGCCATGCATGAACTTTGTCTATTATATGGGGTATTGCATGTGCATTTCAATACAAACCGGACATGACGTCCGATTTTTTTGCTTTTCGCTTGAAAACCCGGTTATTTAGGTTTAAGAAAGCCGTCCCCATCGTCGGGCGAGGCATTGCCTTGTACGGTCGGGTTTTCGTAACATATCATGTTTTAAGGATATTAAAATGCCCAAAATGAAAACCAAATCCGGTTGCAAGAAGCGTTTCCGCTTCACCGCTTCCGGTAAAGTCATCGCCTCCCAGGCCGGCAAGCGTCACGGTATGCGCAAGCGCACCAACCGCTTCATCCGCAACGCGCGCGGCACTACCATCATGGACGAGTCCGATCAGCATCGCATCGTCCAGTACATGCCCTACGGAGGTAAATAGCCATGGCACACGTTAAACGCGGGGTCACCACCCACGCACGTCACAAAAAAGTCCTGAAGATGGCCAAAGGCTATCGCGGTCGCGCCAAGAATTGCTACCGCATCAGCATCGAGAAGGTCGAAAAAGGCCTGCGCTACGCTTACCGCGATCGCCGCAACAAGAAGCGCAACTTCCGCAAACTGTGGATCCAGCGCATCAACGCCGGCGTGCGCGAGCACGGCATGGTCTATTCGCAGTTCGTCAACGGCCTGATCAAGGCTGGCATCGAAGTCGACCGCAAGGTTCTCTCCGACATCGCCACCCACGAACCCGCCACCTTCAAGGCGCTCGTCGACCAGAGCAAAGCCGCGCTGGAAAGCAAAGCCGCCTAATATATTTGTCATCCCGGCGCAGGCCGGGATCCACGTCTCTCCGGAATCCATGCTTCGATGCATGGATTCCGGCATTCGCCGGAATGACGGATCGTTATGATCGACAGTTCAAAACTCCTCGCTGAAGCCCAATCCGCCATTACTGCCTGCACTACTTCCGCGGCGCTGGAAGAGCAACGCGTGGCGTTGCTCGGGAAAAAAGGCAAAGTCACCGAAGCCCTGAAGGGCCTCGGGCAAGCCAGCCCCGAAGAACGCAAAACCCTGGGCGCGGCCCTCAATCAGGTCAAAGACGAAATCACGCGCGCGCTGGAAGAAAAGAAAGCCGCGCTCTCCGTCGCCGAATTAAACGAACGCCTGAAAACCGAAACCCTCGACGTCACCCTGCCCGCCTCGCCTGAGCCTGCGGGTAAAATCCATCCCGTGTCGCAGGTGATCGAAGAAATCACCGCCATCTTCGCCGATCTCGGTTTTTCCGTAGCCGAGGGGCCGGATATCGAAGACGACGAGCATAATTTCAACGCGCTCAACATCCCCGAATCGCACCCCGCGCGCCAGATGCACGATACCTTCTATCTGCAAGGCAGCGGCGCAGGCAAAACGCTCCTGCGCACGCACACCTCCCCGGTGCAGATCCGCACCATGCGCGCGGGCAAGCCGCCCTTCCGCTTCATCGCGCCGGGCTCCACCTATCGCTGCGATTCCGACCTCACCCACACGCCGATGTTCCACCAGGTCGAAGGCTTCGTCATCGACAAGGGCATCCATATGGGGCATCTCAAAGGCTGCGTCATCGAATTCCTGAAAGCGTTTTTCGAGCTGGATAACGTGCCCGTGCGCTTCCGCCCGAGCTACTACACCTTCACCGAGCCTTCGGCGGAAGTCGATATCG
>CAZBUX010000139.1:0-2519 GCA_964495185.1 uncultured Rickettsiales bacterium
CCCATAGCCTGCAACTTCTCGATAATCGCCTGTTGCTGTTTCTGGATACCGGTAGCCCCCGGCGTGATGGTTTGCACATGGGTAACGGCATAAGCAGCGAACACCGCTACCCACACCGCAACGATGCCAAAAGCATAGCGGCGCGGTAAAGCGGGATGCCGGGCAATTGCATAAAGCCCGCGGTAAAAAGTCACATAACACAGCGCCAGCGCAGCAAACGCATAATGGAACAAATGCCACGACACGAACGCGACGCTCAGAAGCGTCACCGCCAGCGCAAGGTAAAGCCGCCTACTCAGCGCGTCCCGCCGCACGAAGGCCGCGATGACGACTCCCGCCAGCAGCACCGGCGTGGCATGGCGCAGCAACATCGCAAGCAGGCTGAGCAGCGCCCAGCCGATCTTACCCGGCAGCGAACGCCCCGCATACGATTCATACGCTTCGTATTCGAGTTCCTTGTGAATGGATTCTATCCCCGGATTCGTGCTGCCCGCAGGTGCAAGCGGCGCCATGAACCAGAAGCTTGGCACGTAATCGTATTGCTGCTGGTGGAGCGCGTAGGGGAAGGTTTTATAATCCCCCGTGATCTGCTTGTTGTAATAGGCCTGAAACGAAAGCATCGTCAACCCGACCGCGCCAAGCACCGCAAACCACCGCCAGTCTTTTTTGCCGACAGCCAGATGCCCGCGCAAAAAATCGTAAGCAACGAGTGCGGCGATCATAAGCGCAAACACCCCGCCCTCATAGGGCCGCGTGAAAAACAAAATCACCCCGCCCGCCGCCACCGCCGGTAATGCCCTGAGCGCCCGCGCCTGCCATATACGCAGGTAAGCGCCGAGCAGCAGGGCGGCCCCAAGCATCGGGAGCGCTGCGCCCCAGTAAGAACGCGCCGTATAATGCATAAGCCCAAGATGCGCTATGACGCCGCATCCCGCGAGCAGCGCGAACTGCGCCGAAGTCACCGCCGCCACCATCCAGTAAACCGCCGCCGCCAGCATAGCCAGCACCAGTACCTGCCCCCAGAACGGATGCCCGAACGCCACCTGACCAAATGCTAGCGCCGCCCCCTGCCCCGGCTGGTATTTCGACATGTAGACCGGTTGCGTAAGCACGCTCACCATCTCAAAAAACTCGCCGTGCTGGTGCGCAGGATTGGCGAGGCGCCCGTGCGCGAAGGTGTCGGCGGCCAGCAGGTAAGAAAACTCATCGTGAATGCGCGCAGGCGGAAAACCGAGCCACTGCACAAGCGCGACCTGCACGATCAGCGCGGCGGCAAACACCGCACCGGCGCAAACCGCAAGCGGCGACCTACTTCGATTTATGTTCAAGGTAAAGGTCCATCAGCCACGGGCATAAGCGTTCCACCATCACGAACGGCAGGCCGTAAAGCGGCGCGTAAACGGTGCGGCGCTTGCGCCTTACGCCTTTGTAGATGCATTTGGCGACGTATTCGGGACTCGCGACGATGCGCAGGCCGAGCACGTTTTCCGGCGCTTTTCCGACGATGACATGCGCGCGGAAATTGGTGCGCGTCACGCTCGGGCAGATTTTCACCACGCTGATGTTGCTGTGCTTTAAATCACGGTACAGGCTTTCGTGCCAGCCATGCAGCGCGAATTTCGACGCACAGTAGATCGCCGCCCATTGCATCGACACCACACCCACGATCGAGCCGGTGTTGACGATGGTGCCGCCACACTGCTTTTTCATGATCGGCACTACCAGCTTGGTAAGCGCGATGATGGCGAACAGGTTCACCTCGAACACGCGCCGCGCATGGTCGAGTTCGGTTTCCAGCGGGAATGCATAAAGCCCGGTGGCTGCGTTGTTTATCAGCACGTCGATGCGTCCGTAAGCCGCAAGCGTGGCGTCCACCGCCTGCTTTCGCACCGCTTCGTCGGCGATATCGCCGTACACCTCGACGATCCCCGGCGGCAGCGGCTTCGGCGGCTGGCGGTCCGACACCTGCGCCACCGCCCAGCCTTCGTTATAATACCGCCATACAGTCGCCGCGCCGATCCCATCGGAACCGCCGGTGATGAGTACAACTTTTTTTGGGTTTTCCGTCATGCGTGCCATCATCTTTTGTTTTATTCAGAACGACGATATACTGTAAAGGTCGCGGTCTGGCCTTCCTTAAATTTATCCATCCGGCTACTGACAACGAAGTGGTAATTTGTCCAGATTTCCCTGAACCGTGCATCTGCTGAAAAATGCGGGATAACATCCACCGGTAGATCACGGCTAAAATTGAATACCAGAACCCATTCGGGTTTTTTCTGCGCAAGAAAAGTAATCACTTTATTCTGCACGTATTGCTCGCCCGGATTAAGCATTTCCGGCCCAACGCAACATTGCTTATGACGAGAATATACGTTCCACAGGTACATAAGATTGCGCTCAGGGCTATCCCATTCCGCTTGCGCCAAGGTTATTGCTGGCCACACAAACATGCTATGGGGACTCATGACCATCACTTTCTTTCCAGCGATATACGGAGCAATCTCACCCGAAACTTT
>CAZBUX010000139.1:2529-5063 GCA_964495185.1 uncultured Rickettsiales bacterium
TTTTAGAATCTGCTCCCTGCTGTTATTTTTTTGCTCCCATAGACCTTTGCCATCCCACACATCGTATTCGCTAGTCGTCAGGTAATAAATCGTCAACGGCAACAGCAGTATCGTCATCACCCATGGGCTCTTGTGCCTGCCAGCAAGCAGCGCCATAAAAAATATAAAAAACACTACGAAATAAATATGATTGCTGAACCCTCTACCTTGAAGAATCATGATCGCAAGCGCTGCAGCCACTAACACAAATCCATAAATATACAGCCATCGCTGCAATCCTCTGCGCTTTATCACCCCGAAACACAATAAACAGGAGGGAATGATAATTAGATAGAGGGACGAAAAAACTAGGCCCTTACCAAAAATGTGATTAAATTCGCCTATGTTTTCCACTGAGCGACCAACTTCCTCAAAGAAGGCAGGGTAAAAAACTTTCCACGCAATTGCATATAAAATTCCAAGCATAGCTGGGATCAACACCTCGGCACGCGCCAGGGGATAAAGTCGCCTTTGATGCCCAATAAGGCATAACTCACTTGCAATCAGCATCAGGCTAAATTGTGGCTTCATGCAAAACCCGACCGCAGCCATCAGCCCGATAGAACATCGAAGATTAAGCGGGAGTCGTACACCATACATCACTGCAATCACTGAAAAGAAATAAGGCGCCATAAGAATGACGCCAAAATGCTCGCGCTCACCGAAATGCGTCCAAACCTGCAGCGTAGGAATAACCGTCAGCGAAAAATACAGATACATAAAAATGACGCCGACATTTTTACTATCACAAAACGCAGGCATCCGTTTTACAGCAAGCCAACACAACATCGTTGAACCATGCAAAAGCGTGAGTAGGAAAATTAGAAATGTGCTGGCAATGTCAAGAAACGGCAAAAACCTGTGAAGCAGCACAGGAATCATGTAAACACACACGACCAATGGCGTTTCATGAAAGGCAAGCGGATCATGCAGGGAAACACCGTCCAGATAATTCCCCGAACTGCTGAAACTTGCAGCGACATCGTGGCTTAAGAAAAAAAAGCGTAGCATAAAAATGCTAATAAGCGTTGCGACCAGCGCGGTAACCATGACTATTGGAGGAAGAGACGCTTTAGCAACGCTACTCATGGAAGAATGTCCGATAACACCTGCACCACGTAGCCCTGCTCTTCATCCGTCAGGCCAGGAAAAAGCGGTAGGGTAAGCGCAGTTTCATAGAACGCTTCGGCGCACGGAAAATCGCCCGGCCTGAAACCTAACTTATAGTAATAGGGTTGCAGGTGGATGGGAATGTAATGAACGCCCGCCCCGATACCGCGCGCGCGCAATTGCTCAAACACGTCCTTACGGCTCTTTTTTACCGATGCCTGCAAGTGCACGACATATAGATGCCACGCACTTTCGCTATCCGGCGGCGGCAAATCGAGTGGCAGGTTTGCCAGTAACTTGCCGTAGCCTTCGGCCAGCACGCGACGGTGCGCGATGAAGCGATCCAGTTTTTTCATCTGGCTTACCCCCAGCGCAGCCTGGATATCGGTCAGGCGGTAATGATAGCCCAGTTCCTGCATCTCATAGTACCAGCCGCCGCTGTCTTTCGTTTCCAGCATCTCTGGGGCACGGGTAATACCGTGGCTACGCAACAACCGTATTTTTTCTGCAAGCGCTTTATCTTTTACCATCAATGCGCCGCCTTCACCGGTAGTGATGGATTTTACAGGATGAAAACTGAGCAGCGTTACGTCGCTGTGCGCGCAGTTACCGACGGGCCTTCCCTGATACATTGCGCCAAGCGCATGCGCCGCGTCCTCAAGCACAGTTACGCCGTAATGTTTTGCAAGCGCGCCGATGCGTGCCATATCGCATGAACGCCCTGAAAAATGCACCACTATCAACAGTTTCGGCAGCTTGCCGTTTGAAGCGGCTTTCTTCAGCTTCTCTTCCAGAGCGCCGGGATCCATATTGCCGGTGGCGGGATCGATATCCACGAAATCGACATCCGCCCCCACATACCTCGCGCAATTCGCCGAGGCCACAAAACTGATCGGCGACGTCCACACCCGGTCACCCACGCCGATGCCAAGCGCCATGCAAGCCAGATGCAGGCAAGCCGTGCCGCTCGATGCCGCGATAGCGTGCGGCACACCGCAATAAGTGGCAAGCGCTGCCTCAAAGGCAGGCACAGAAGGCCCCTGCGTAATGAACTCTGAGCGCAGAACCGCGGCGACGGCCTTGATGTCGTCTTCGTCGATATCCTGCCGACTGTAGGGAATGATACGCATTCGCTTACTGGCAGTATTTAGCAAGCAATTTCTGCAATTCCTGTACGCTTAAATACACCGGATTGTCTCTGGAGTTATATTCGAAGCCGAGCGCCACGGGCTTTCCGGATTCACCCAGCGCGTTGGTTTCGAACTTCCGCTCCCGGCTAAAATTGAAGGCAGGCTTAATCACATAGTGATCGGCGAATTCCAGCGTCTGGTTGCTGCTGTCTGCTGGGCACATCATTTCGTGCAGTTTTTCGCCCGGCCGCATAC
>CAZBUX010000140.1:0-5048 GCA_964495185.1 uncultured Rickettsiales bacterium
GCCGGGTCGCCGGGGCCGTTGGAGAGGAATATGCCGTCCGGATTCAGTTTCAGGATATCTTCGGCGCTCGTTTTCGCGGGCACGACGGTGACCTTGCAGCCGCGCTCAGCGAGGTTGCGCAGGATGTTGTGCTTGGCGCCGTAATCGACGGCGACGACGTGGTAGGGCGTTGCTCGTTGCTCGTCGCCCGTTGCTTGCGAGAGTTTCCACAAAGGCTGTGTCCAGCCGTAGATTTTCCGGGTGGTGACTTCTTTTGCCAGATCGAGCCCGACCATCGAAGGGTGTGCTTTTAATGCCTGCTCCGCTTCTGCAATACGAGCAACGAGCAACGAGCAGCTGGCAACGCCTATCACTACCGCATTCTGCGCCCCGTGCTTCCTGATATGCCGGGTGAGCGCGCGCGTATCGACGCCGCAGATGCCGGGTATGCCATTTTTTTTCAGCCAGTCACCGAGCGATATTTCGCTGCGGAAATTGGAGGGCGGGGTAGGGCGTTCACGCACGACGAGGCCGGACGCGTAGGGTTTCGGATTTTCGGTGTCCTCGGCGTTGCAGCCGGTATTGCCGATATGGGGGAAGGTGAAGGTGATGATCTGCCCGGCGAACGATGGGTCGGTGAGCGTTTCCTGATAGCCGGTCATGCCGGTGTTGAAGCAGATTTCGCCGATGCCGAGTGTATTCGCGCCTATGGATTCCCCGAAAAATCGCGTCCCGTCCGCCAGTAAGAGACAGGCGGTGGCAGCAGCGGGGATATCGCGAATATGGCTCATTTCCTTGAAGATTACTCCGGGCAAATTGCCGGGACAATAGAGAAGGCGGGCCGCGAGGTCAAGGGGTGATGAAGGAAAATTAACGATGCCGCGAAGAGTTATCGGACTGGCGGGGCAGGTGGGGCGAAGGCACGGGCACCCAATCGGGCCTGTAATAGCCGGTGGGATAGTGGTGACGGTCGGTTTTGCTGTGATAAAGCGCGGTAAGCGCGGCCCGTGCCGCCGGGTCGTCGTTCGGGCTGGGGCCTTCGCTGAAGGTGGAGAGCACTGCATCCTGCACGGTCTGTATGGCTTTGCCGTTGCAAGTGTGCTCCGGCTTGGTGCTCGCATAGGTGGCGGCGTGCAGGATGTTCCACTGGAAATTGGTTTTCATGAGCATGTGCTTTTGCAATTCCTGCTTCGTCAGGATTTCGCGCAGGTCGTCAAATACGGCCTTAAACAACTGGCCGTTGCCGTCATAATAGGCTGCGGTCATAAGCGGCGTGAAGTCTTCCCGGTTAGGTCTGGTAAAAGCCTGCACCAGCGTTTCGCGGCTGATGGCCTTGTCCCGGGCCAGTTGCTTGATGCGGTCGGCGATGGCGTGGTAAGTTTCGACCTGGCGGTTATGCACAGCGGTCTGCAGCAGGGATATGTTGCCATTACAACAGTGCGTAAGCTGGGCGACGTAATCGCTATCGGTGAGGCATTTCTTTTCACGCAGGTCGTCGAGCGCTTCAAGCAGTTTATTGGAGATGGAGATGTTTCCGCGGTTCACGGCGCTATGCAGGGGCGTATAGCCGCTGTTGGCCTGCATGGTGAATTGCCGGGCGTATTCGCTGTCGGTGATGGTGCCCGCTTTGTGCAGGTCGCGCAGGCATGATTCAATTAAATCCAAGGCAACTGCACTGCCTGTGGAAGCAATAATGTGGTGTATGTTGGAATAATCGTTGTTTCCCGGAACGGTCAGCAATCCGGCAAATTCTTTGGCGGTGATGGCCTCTGAAGGCTGGCAGTAGGGGAGCAATGCCCGAAACATCGCGTTGGCTTTACCGTTGCGTAATTCTGTGGGGGTGGCGTTGGGGCAGCTTTTTGAAAACGGCAGCGCCAGCGCTTCTATAAGCAGCGGTACGTTGTGATGGTTGCGTTCCAGCATGACGCGCGGATATTTTTTGCACATGTCTGCGACGGTTTCGCACAGAAAATTCAGTGCGGCGGGCTCGTGTCCCGGCATGGCGTTGCAATAAGTCAGCATGCATTTATGGATCGCATACGCCATTGGATTGGCGAAGCTATGCTGGGAGGGTTGTGGGGCGTGGCGTTGGTAATCGGGCATGATTACCGGATGTTAACCATTAGCGCCGGAGTGTCAAGTGGCTGGCAGCCTCTGGTGCAAACGCCCGCTATTTTTCCTGTTTATGGATAAAATCCACGATGATGGGCACCACATGCTCGCGGAATTTGCGGCCATTGAAGATGCCGTAATGGCCGACACCCTTCTGCACGTGGTGATGGCGCATATCGTTGGTGAGGCTGGTGCACATGTGCTGCGCCGCTTCGGTCTGGCCGACGCCGGAAATGTCGTCCAGCTCGCCTTCTAAAGTGAGCAGGGCGGTTTTGGTGATGGCGCGGGGGTTGACCAGCTCGCCTTCATAGACGAATTCGCCTTTGGGTAGCAGGAAGCGCTGGAACACCTGGTCGATGCAGTCGAGGTAGAACTCGGCGGGCAGATCGGCCACTGAGAGGTATTCGTCGTAGAACTTGCGGTGCTGCGCGGCGGAATCGCCGTCGCCTTCGACGAGGTGCTTGAAAAGATCGGCATGGGCGTCGACATGGCGTTTGAAATTCAGCGCCATGAAGCTGGTAAGCTGCATGAAACCGGGATAGACGCGGCGCATGAAGCCCGAATAATTGAACGGCACGCGCGTGATCATGTGGGTTTCGAACCAGTGCATGGGTTTTTCCATGGAGAGCTGGTTGACCTTGGTGGGGTTGACGCGGGCGTCGATCGGGCCGCCGATGAGGGTCATCGAGCGGGGGGCAGCGGGGTCTTTGGCGTCGTTCATCACCGCGGCTGCGACCATTACCGGCACGGAAGGCTGGCAGACGGCCATGAGATGCACATCCGGCCCGAGCATCTGCGTGTACTGGATGACGTAATGGATATAATCCTCAAGGTGGAAATCGCCGTAGGCCAGCGACACGTCGCGCGCGTCGAGCCAGTCGGTGATGTAGACGTCTGTGAAGGGCAGCATCGCCTCCACCGTGCCGCGAAGCAGGGTGGCGTGGTGGCCCGACATGGGGGCGACGAGCAGCAGCTTGGGCTGTTCCTGCTTAACGTCTTTCTTAAAATGGATCAGGCGGCAGAAGGGTTTTTCATCGACGGTTTCCTGCACTACCTCGACGTTTCTGCCGTCCACCTTTACGTGGCGGATGCCGAAATCGGGCTTGCCGTAGCGGTGGGTGACGCGCTCGATCACCTCGGCGGCGGCGGCCATGCCGCGGCCTATGCCGGTGTGAGAAAAAGGGCTGAAGGGGCTGCGGTGGAACGCCTTGCTGGCGGTGGCCAGCATATTAAGAGGAGCGATGGCGGCATAATGCATCTCGTGCAGGCTATAGAGATGGCTGTTTTCACGTATCATCAAGGGAATAAATCTCCTTCCACGGGTTTGGCCGTTAAGTAGTTAATTTTAGGCCGCATAGGGTGAAGAAAATATTAATATTGCCATTTATTCTCACAGTTTATACAACGGGGGACGCTAATATCGCCCCTGACGGTCTTTTTATATTACAATATTGTAATTTAATAAGAATCCCGCCGCCATCGCCATCATTGCAAGCAACCCATGCGCTCAATGCATCCTATACCGCCTGCCACCGTACCGGGAGAGGTCAAAAACCTCCTGCCGATGCTGGCCTACCTGCGCCCGTACCGCGTGCGGATCGCGCTTGCACTGGTTGCGATTTTCTTCACCTCGTCGGCGGTGCTCGGCATGGGTGGTGGTTTGCGCTACCTCGTCGATGAGGGCTTAAGCAAGGGCGACGGGCATCTGCTCGACCGCGCTTTCGTGTGGCTGATCGGCGTGACGGTGTTGCTCGCGGCGGCCACGTATGCGCGGTTTTTCCTCGTGTCGTGGATCGGCGAGCGCGTGGTGGCGGATATCCGAAACGACGTTTACAAGCGCCTCGTGTCGATGCATATCGGGTTCTTCGAGCATACGCGCACCGGCGAGCTTCTCTCGCGGCTGACCACCGACACCTCGCTGATACAGACGGTGATCGGAAGCTCGCTTTCGGTGGCGGCGCGCAACGCGCTGTTGCTGATCGGCGGTTTCGGGCTCCTGTTTTTCACCAGCACGGAGCTTACGAGCTATGTGCTGCTTATGCTGCCGCTGGTGATTGCGCCGATTATTCTGCTCGGGCGCAAGGTGCGCGGGCTGGCGCGTGACGCTCAGGCGAAAGTCGCCGACATCAGTGCCCACGCCGAGGAATCGTTCAACGCCATCCGCACCCTGCAATCGCTGGCGCTGGAGCGCTACGAAACCAAACGTTTTTCCGTGCATGTCGACGCCGCGCTGGGCGCCGCGCTTTCGCGCATCCGCATGCGCGCCATGCTCACCGCGCTTGTGATCATGCTCATTTTCGGCGCGGTGGTCACCGTGCTCTGGCTCGGCGGCAGGCACGTGCTGGCGGGCGACATCACCGCCGGTGAATTATCCGCCTTCGTGTTTTATTCGGTGGTGGTGGCCGGTGCGGTGGGGGCGCTGTCGGAAGTGGTAGCCGATTTGCAGCGCGCGGGCGGCGCGGCGGAAAGGCTCGCCGAATTGCTCGCCATGAAACCGGCCATCGTTTCGCCCGCAGTTTCGCCTGCGCCGGTTTCCGGTGGCAGCGTCACCTTCGACCGCGTGACGTTTGCCTATCCCGCCCGGCCTGACCGCGCGGCGCTTTCGGAAATTTCCTTAAGCGTTCCCGAAGGCGGCATGGTGGCGCTGGTCGGCCCGTCGGGCGCGGGCAAGACGACGATTTTCCAGCTTCTGCTCAGGTTCTACGATCCCGAAAGCGGAAGCCTGCGCATCGGCGGCGTCGACGTGAAGGAGTGGAGCCTTGAGCAACTCCGCTCGCTCATCGGCATCGTGCCGCAGGACCCGGTGATCTTTTCCGGCACCGCGCGCGAGAATATCCGCATGGGCAACATCACCGCCAGCGACGCCGAGATCGAAGCCGCCGCGCGTGCCGCTTCCGCCATGGAATTCATCGAAAAGCTCCCGCAGGGTTTCGACACGCCGCTTGGCGAAAAAGGCG
>CAZBUX010000141.1:0-5034 GCA_964495185.1 uncultured Rickettsiales bacterium
CCTATGACGATTGCGGCATGCTCACCATCTACGCCGCCGCATCGCCGGACAAGGCGGGCGATCTGTCGTCGGTCATCATCGACCAGATCGGCGGCATGACCGCTGGCATCACCGAGCGCGAATGGCTGCGCGCGCGCAACCAGATCAAGGCGGAACTCCTGATGTCGCGCGAGAATCCGCAGACGGTGGCGTCGTGGATCGGGCGTCATTTGCTGACGTTCAACAAATACCGGCCCGTACAGGAGATCATCGCGCGCATCGAAGCGGTGACGCTCGACGACCTTTCGCGCCTGAGCACGCAGCTGATGACGGGGAACCTGACGGTAGCCGCGCTTGGCGACGTCAGCGGAGTGCGGCCTTACGACGAGCTGAGCGGGCGCTCGAAAGCGGCTTAGCGACGGCTGCGGGCGTTTACCGTGCCGTCGGGTACGGGTTCGGGTTGCACCGATTTCACCCAGTTCAGCGCTCGCGCTTCGTGGCCTGCCTGCCCGTCGAACTGCGCATTGATCGTATGAAGCCGGTCAACGAACGCATCGGTCGCAAGCTGGTAGCCGCCGATGGTGATGGTGTCGCCGAATCGCTCTTTCATCGCATTCATGTCGGCAAGATTGATTTTGTCGAACATCTTCCAGTCCTGACCGGCTATCGCCCGTTCAATCTCAGGATGTCCGTTTAACAAGTGGCGCAGGAATTCCTCAGGCTTCGGCGTATGGTCGACGAAATCGTCGGGAATGCCGGGGGATTTCGCTTCCATGCCCGACTTCACGCCTTTTGCCGCAAGCAGCGCCAGCGCCACCGCGAGCAATACCGCCACGGGTCTGCGCGATGCGTAATTCGGTTCCGATTTTTCGCCTTGCGGCGCGGGCTTGTCCATAGGCTGGCGATTATAGCCAGCGCACGCATGGTTGAATGTGAAATATCCGTGACAATCGCGCGAGAAATATCACGATATATATCAGCATTTTAAATACCTGCCCCGCCGCTGCCGGTGAGGTAATCCTCGCGCGGGGCGGCGAGCGCGGCGATGGCGGCGACGATGCCGAAGGAGCGGAAATTGCAGTCGTCCACCGATTTCCATTTGCCGCATTCGTCCTCGGCTTCGTCGCACATGCCGGTGAATTCCATGCCGGAGGCGTTGAGGTTTCCGGTGGCGTCGCGCGCGCCGTTGACGCGGTACATACCGCCCACGGGGATGCCGTCGAGCATGTAGACCATCGGTTCGGCGGGCTTTCCGTCCACCGTGTCGATGGTGACGATGCCTTCCTGGATGATGACTTCGCTGACGCGCGCGCCTTCCTTCACCGATTGCATCTTGTTGCGGTTTTTCTTGTTGAGATCGAGGACTTCCTCGGGCGATTTTACGGTCATGATGCCCATGCCGTAGGTGCCGGAATCGGCTTTGACGAATACGTACGGATCGTCCGTGACGCCATGCTCGGCGTATTTCGCGCGCACGCGGGCGAGGACTTTCTCGATGCCTCTTGCGAGGCAATCCAGCCCCACCGCTTCCTTGAAATCGACGCGCCCGCAGGCGTGGAACTCGGCGGCAAACAGCCACGGATCGAGCGAAAACGTGGTGCAGAAATCGTCGATGAGCGCGCGGTAGGCGGCAAAATGCACGCTTTTGCGGCGCTGGTACCAGCCCATGCCGGTAGGCGGAACGATGGGTTGCGAAATGTTGTATAATATGTCCGGCTCACCGCCGGTCATGTCGTTATTCATCACGACAAGGTCGGGGGTGAAACCGTTTTCGAGGCGGAGTTTACCGCCGTCGCGCACGAGCGGATGCTCAATGAGGTCGCGGCCCGAAGGCGATGCAAGCGCAATGGGATTGCCCGGTGCGGCGGCTAAGCTGCCCAGTTGCACTTCGGCGCCAGCATGCTCGAACATGGTAAGGAGCGCGGCGAGATTTTCGAGGTAGTTCAGGTTGCGCGTGTGGTTTTCCGGGACGATGAGAATCCTCTTAGCACCGGGATGATTATCCTGCAGGTAGCGCGCGGCGAAACGCACGGCGCGGGCGTGGGCGGCAGGCGAAAGATTGTTGAACCCGGCGGGAAATAAGTTGGTGTCCACCGGCACGAGGCGCGGGCCGGAATGGCGCAGGTCGACCGAGGTGTAGATGAACGGCGCGGCGGTTTTGCGCTGCCGCATCATCCAGTATTCGATTTCGTCGCCGCGCATGTCGTAGAGCGCTTTGAGGGTGGTAAGAATCTCCGGCACTTAGCGCTCCGCTTTGAACGACGGCAGCGCGTCCCAGTCGCCAAGCCATGCCTGTACGCAGGCGAGCGCCGCCACCGACGCAGTGTCGGCGCGCAGGATGCGTGCCCCCATCGAAAACGGTTTCACCTGCGGGACGATGGCAAGCATGCGGCGTTCTTCGTCGGAGAAGCCGCCTTCAGGGCCGACGAGAATGCCGTATTTTCCGGGGGCGAGCGAAGCCAGTACTTCTTTCACCGGATCGCCGCCGCCGGATTCGTCGGCGTAAAGCAGGGTACGGTCTTTGGGCCAGTTGCCGAGGAAAGCGGCAAGGTCGTTCGCATTTTCGATATCCGGCACGTCGTGGCGACCGCATTGCTCGGCGGCCTCTACGGCATTTGCCACGAGTTTTTCGTGGTTAACGCTGCGGACGACCGCGTAGCGCGTGATGACCGTGATGATTTTCGCAACGCCAAGCTCGGTGGCTTTTTCCACGACGAATTCGGTTTTGGCCTTGATCGGCGAAAAAGCGAGCCAGAGATCGGGGCTGTTTTCTTGCGGCGCGATTTGCGACACAGGGTCGATGGTTAGCTGCTTCTTGCCGATGCTGCCGATGCGCGCCAGCCACTCACCGTCCTGCCCGTTGAAAATGGCGATGGCGTCATCGATCTGCGCGCGCATGACATGCGACAGGTAGTGCGCCGGATTGCCTTCCAGCACAAGCGGCACGCCGGGCGTGAAAGCTTCGGGCACGTAGAGGCGGATTTTGGGGCGGTTCTCAGTCATAGGAATATTACATAGTGTCATTCCCGTAATTTTGCCAGTAGGCAAAATACATAAGCCCGATTATGGTCGGCTCATGGCAATTTCACCCTATATCCGCCTGATGCGGCTGCACAGGCCGGTGGGAATCTGGCTGCTGCTGTGGCCGTGCTGGTGGTCGGTGACGCTGGCATCCAGCGGTTTCCCCGATGTAACCATGTTACTGCTGTTTGCGGCGGGCGCAGTGCTGATGCGCTCGGCAGGCTGCGTAATCAACGATATTATCGACCGGGATATCGACAGACAGGTGGAGCGCACGCGCACGCGGCCTCTGGCAAGCGGCGAGCTTTCGGTGCGGCAGGCGCTGGGGCTACTTTCGGCACTGCTTGCATTATCGCTTGGCATTGCGACGGCGCTGGGGCCGGATGTGATGATGTGGGCAGTGTTTTCACTGCCGCTGGTGGCGGCGTATCCGTTCATGAAGCGCATTACGTGGTGGCCGCAGCTTTTCCTCGGACTCACGTTCAACTGGGGGGCGCTGATGGGCTGGGCGGCGGTGCGCGGCGATATCGAATGGCCGGCGCTTTTGCTTTACGTCGGCGGAATTTTCTGGACGCTCGGCTACGACACCATCTACGCCCATCAGGATAAAACCGACGATGCGAAAATCGGCGTGCGCGGCACGGCGCTGAAGCTCGGCGCGAGAACCCGCCCCTGCGTGCTTGGGTTTTATATGATCGCGCTGCTGTGCTGGTCGTTTGCAGGCAATCCATCGGTCGCCAACCAGTGGCTGCATTCATTACTGGTGCTGCTGATCTGGCTGCAACTGCTCTGGCAACTGCGCGCCGTGAACCTCGACAACCCCGCCTCCTGCCTGCTGATTTTCAAATCCAACGCATGGCTGGGCGGGCTGGTGTTTTCGCTTTGCCTGATGGCAAAATAGGCCAATTGTTAAGCTCTGGGACAATACTTCAATCCAATAAATCCATAATATGTTAATATTCCATATTTTTTTGATTCCTGATCCGCAAGCTCGGGTATTTCCCACCCGGCGGTCGAAGCAGCGCCCAACAACCAAGAAACCCCTGAGTTTACCTGTTTTTAGAAAATTACCCGCAATTTTAACAAATATTTACCTTTGTGTGGGACCATGAGTAGAGGCGTTATAAAGAACGCGCGGCTTTCAACGGCGACACGGGCACGAATGTTTCAAGAACGGCAATTTCCCGAGGATACGGCCTCGACCAAACCATCGCGGCTCGACCCTGCCGCCGCCGCATCCGAATCCGGAATTCCCCCGCTGCAATACCCCGGCTGCAATTTTTACCCGGCGGATTTCGTCGAAGGACTGGAAAAAGCGATACGCGACGTTATCACCGAACACACCTCCGGCGCGCTGCTGCTGGTGTCGGTCGCCAACCTCGCGATGATCATCAACGCCTACGGCCACGACACGTCGGAAATCGTGATGCACGACCTGATGAACGCCATCGCCGCCATCGTGCCGGCACCCGGTAGCGTGCAGCGACTCCAGCGCGACCAGATCGGCATCATCCTCACCAACAGCTATCCGGAAGATACGCAGGGCATCGCCATGCGCATTCACAACATCATCCAGAATTTCGGGCGCGATTCCTATGCCACCGCATCGCTGCACCTGATCGGCACAGTCGGCAGTATCAGCTTCCCGCTAGAAACCACCAGCGCCCACGACGCGCTCGACAAAGCCTACGTCGCCATCAACAGCATGCAGACCTCGCCGCTGCGCACCTTCGACATGACCCGCCGCGAAGCCGACCACAGCCGCCAGCAGATGGGGCTTGCCAATTACCTGCTCAAGGCTTTCAAGGAAAAACGCCTGCGCCTTGCCTACCAGCCCGTGATCAATTCCAGAACCGGCAAGACCGCGCATTACGAAGCGCTGCTTCGCCTCGTGAACCAGAGCGGCAAAATAAGCTCCGGCGGCGCGCTGATTCCGGTGGCGGAGAAAATGGGACTCATCGACATCATCGACACGATGGTGATGGAAATGGTGATCGAGGAACTGCGCGCCTCGCCCAACGTTTCGCTGGCGTT
>CAZBUX010000142.1:0-4999 GCA_964495185.1 uncultured Rickettsiales bacterium
AATAGATCGAGCGGTCGCGTCCAATGATTTTCCAGCCCGTAAGGCGCGTCCCACCGGGAAATCATCCGGTTGTACCACTCACCGGTGTCATGCAGCTGCCATACGCGCACCAGCCGGAACCACACGTCGGGATCCTGAAATCCGAACGGAGAAAGCGGGTTCGACCAGATTTCGATCTTAGTAATCAGCTGGACGAACACAAGCGCCACTGCAGCTGCAAGGAATATAGCATTCCTACGCATCGCAAACCACGAACCTCGTATTTTATCGTTACTCATGCGCCGGTTTTACCCTTAAAAACACAAGTCCGTCAGCATTATTTTTTCCCGCCGGCTCCAGCCACGACGGCAGTTTCCCGGCGGAAAGTGCTTCAATGAAGCGCGGCTTCAGATTACCTGCGTCCGGAAAAAACGGCTCGTGGATTCCGTCCGGACACAGCAGAATCGTCCCGATACCGCGCTTTTTCACCACCGCGCGCGCTTCGGCGGCGTCCTGCGCGAAGAGAAAACGGTCGAGGTCACGGATGCCTTCCTCGTTGTAATTGTAATTCGATGCGATAGCAGCGTGCGGCGTCCAGAACACCACCTGCCCCGCCTGATCAAGATGGGTAAGCACTGTCTGCGCCGCGCCCGGCAATTCATTGCGTTCAATCATCTTCACCAGCTGCGCCCGGCAATCGGAGGCGGTGTTCGTCTGTTGCACCGAATCGGCATGCGACGCTGGCAGGAAAAAAACGTCGCGCGCGATGATCAGTATGGCAATCGCCGCCAGCAGCGGAGATTGCTTCTGCTCCATCTTAAACGCCGCCTTACGCTGCACGGCCCAGCGTTCAAGGCTATCGGCCATAAGCGCCCATGCCACTACGCCCGCCACCATGGCATAGCCGCTCCAGCGGATCATCGCCGTCATCAGGATCGTATAGGCCAGCGTCATGGCAAAAAGCAGCCACACCGCCATATCGCCACGTTTTTTGCGGATAAAGAACAGGTAACCAGCCATACCAAGCGCGGCAGAAAAAAGAATGCCGATACTGCCCGCAATGCCGTAAAGCTTATATATCGGCTTAAGTTCAGTCAGGCGCAATTCGAACGCCGCCACCAGTGCGCGCGGCGTTTCCGCCATTGGACCTTCGATAAAACGCGGATAAAGCGATTGCAGCCACGCCACCGCCGCCAGCCCAAAAAACACCGAAGCCACACCGCGCAACCAGCCATTTCGCAGGCGCGGCGATAACGCGGCAAGCACGGCGAGCGTTGCCAGCGCCACACCGAGCGCCTGCAAATGCACTATGGAAATACGGATATGCGAAACTGTCAGCCATGCGCCCGGCGGCCATTCCAGCATCACTGCCGCAATCGCCATGAGCAGCGCCGAAGCGATGAATTTGGCAGCGGCATTCAGGCGCGCCGCATCGCCGCCCGCGATCCAGAACGCCCCCGGCACGCCGACCGCAACGCCGATCGCCACAAGAAATTCCGGGGATATCCATAACCCCAACCCCGCAAGCAGCCCCGCCGCGACGATATGCGGCGCTTTTCTTTCACGGTCGAAACGCACCAGCAGGTACAGCATCCAGACGAACACAAACAAAAGCAGGCTGTGATGGTCGGCGCGCCCGATCATGAACGGCGAGCGAATTAGGCTGTCGGTGATCAGCACGAACACTGACATCCATTTGCCCGCTTTGCCGATATTCAGCGTACGGCAAATGCCCAGAATACCCAGAATCGAAAGCCACCAGATGACAGGGTTGTAAATCACCGAAGCGAACAGCAGCGCCTGCTTATACGTCACGAAGAACGATGCAGGCCACGCCAGCGCCAGCAGGAGCATGTCGAGCGGACGGGTCCAGTGATTTTCCAGCCCGTACGGCGCGTTCAGGCGCGGCAGCATGCGGTCATACCACCCGCCACCGTCATGCCATTGCCAGACACGCGCCAGCCGCATCCATACGTCGGGGTCCTGTACGCCGTAGGGCGCATCGGTATAGTGCCACATGCCGAGGTAATACCCCGTCAGCGCCAGCAACGCCGCAGCGGCAAGCGTCAGTATTTTCTTCTCATCGCTCATGGGGCGGCCTTACTTTCAGAAGCAACATGCCCTCGGGGAGATCGCCTTCAACCGGGATCAACCATTTCGGGCGCTTGCCCGCCGCCACGTCGCGCAGGAACAGCGGCTCGGGTTTCGGATCGACGGTGACGAAGGGCGCGAACAGATCCGGCAGGCACACCATCACCAGCCCGACATCGTGCTTTTTCACTATCGCCAGCGCTTCGCCCGCGTCCTGCGCGAACATGAAACGGTCCACATCCCGTATGCCGTCGACATTGTAATTGGCGTAGTTCGAACCCATCACACGCAAAGGCGTCCAGAAAATCAGCTGCCCCGAAACGTCCAGATGCGTAAGCACCACGTCGGAAACGCCTTCCGATTTTATTACCATGTTGGGGATGCCCGCCTCGATCAGCTGCGTAAGCTTCGGCAGGCACGGGCTCGGCGCTATCTTCAGAGATTTATCCTCCATCGCCGAAGGCAGGTAAAGCACGTCACGCGCGATTACCAGCAAGGTAATCGCCGCCAGCATGGGCGTATGTTTCAACTGGCTTTTGAAAATATCGCGGCGGCGCTCGATCCATACCATGAGGCGTTCGGCAAGCATGGCCCATGCGGGAATAACGGCGATCATGGCGTAGCTGCTCCAGCGGATCATCTTGACCATGAGCAGGCTGTACGCAAGCGCCATAACAAACAGCAGCCACACCGGCACGTCGCGCGGTTTTTCCCGCAGGCGCATGACGTAGCCAGACAGGCCAAGCAGCGTGGAAGCGATGATCCCGAGCCCGCCGACGATGCCAAGCAACGCGAAGATCGTGCGCAGCTCCAGTTGCTGTGAAAATACCGCCACCAGCTCCGGCGGCGTATCGGCCATCGGGCCTTCGTAGAAACGCGGATATGTATGCATAAGCCAGGCCAGCGCGCATGCCGCCAGCACCGCAGCCACCGCAAACCGGCTGCGCCGCGCAGCCGGTTTCGGCGCAAGGAATTGCAGCAGGATCGCCACCGAAAGCCCCACCGCCAGCATGTTCACATGCACGATGGAAATGCGGATATGCGTCACCGTCAGCCACGCGCCCGGCAGCCATTCAAGTACCAGCGCCGCTATCGCCACCAGCAGCGTCCCGAAGAAAAAACGCCGCACGGCGCGCAGTTGCGCCAGTTCGCCGGTTATCGCCCAGCCCGTTCCGTACACCGCCGCCGTAAGCCCGATAGCAACTAAGAACTCCGGCGAAACCCACAGCCCAAGCCCGGCCAGTACGGCGGCGACGCCCACGCGCGATTGGATAAGATACGCCAGCATCCAGACAAAGAGCGCGAGCAGCAGGCTATGGTGATCGGCACGGCCCACCATGAAAGGCGAGCGTATCAGGCTGTCGGTGAACATCACGCAGGCGGCCATCCATTGCCCGGTAGCGCCGATGGAAAGACTGCGGCAGATCGAAAGCATCCCCGCCATCGCCACCCACCATAAAACCGGGCTCGCCACGATCGCGGCGAAAAGCAGGGCATTCTGGTAGGAATACCCGAAGAACGACGCGGGCCACGCCAGCGCCAGCAGCAACACGTCCAGCGGCCGCGTCCAGTGATTTTCCAGCCCGTACGGCGCGTTCATGCGCGTAATCACGCGGTCATACCACCCGCCGCCGTCATGCCATTGCCACACGCGCACCAGCCGCAGCCATACGTCGGGGTCCTGAATGCCGTAGGGGATTCCAGCATAATGCCACCACAGCGCATACCCCGCCATCAGCAGCGGCAGCCCGAGCGCGGAAAGCACCAGTATATGGATATGCGAAGGAGCGCTGCGAAACCGTCCGGGGATATCTTGGAGTCTCATGATGCGTTACCCGGAATACTTTTATTGAAAGACAGGGCGGGTTTCCCTGGGATTGGGCAGGTCGTTCTTTATAATCGCGCTATCGGTGCGGCGCGCGACGTCCCAGCATTCCCGGATATAGGTATTCATTTCGGTGGAATCGCCCGGATCGGGCTTGCAGCAGCCGGAAATTATGAACAACGCGGCAAGTATAATACCGCGCTTCATTACTCCACGACCACGTCCGTCCACAGGTCGGATTCCGGCGGCTCAGGCGAGGCCTGCGCAAACTCGGCAGCTTCCGCGACGATAGCTTTGACGTCCTTGTCGATGTCTTTGAGCGCGTCCTCGGCGGTGAATTTCTGCTTCACCATATAGGCCTTGAGCCCTTCGATAGGATCGCGGGTTTCCTTGTATTCCTCGACTTCTTCCTTGCTACGGTATTTCGCCGGGTCGGACATGGAGTGGCCGCGGTAGCGGTAGGTTTTCATTTCCAGCAGGAACGGGCCGTTTCCTGCACGCACGTGCTTCACGGCTTCCTGACCGGCCTCGCGCACGGCGATGACGTCCATGCCGTTGACCTGCTTTCCGGGAATGCCGAAGCCCTCGCCGCGGCGGAACAGCTCGGTGGTGGAGTGGGCGCGTTTTACGGACGTACCCATCGCGTATTCGTTATTTTCGATGATGTAGATGACCGGAAGCTTCCAGAGCGAGGCCATATTGAACGATTCGTACACCTGCCCCTGATTAACCGATCCGTCGCCGAAATAAGTAAGCGAGAGGTTGTTGTTGCCGCGGTATTTGTGCGCGAACGCGATGCCGGTGCCGATGGGCACCTGCGCGCCGACGATGCCGTGGCCGCCGTAGAAATGCTTTTCGGTGGAGAACATGTGCATCGAGCCGCCCTTGCCTTTCGAGAAGCCGTCGACGCGGCCCGTAAGCTCGGCCATGATGCCCTTGGGGTCCATGCCGCAGGCGAGCATGTGCCCGTGGTCGCGGTAGCTGGTGATGACGGCGTCGTTGGGCGTAATGCAGTCCTGCATCCCCACCACCACGGCCTCCTGGCCGATATAGAGATGGCAGAACCCGCCGATCAGCCCCATGCCGTAAAGCTGGCCCGCTTTT
>CAZBUX010000143.1:0-4933 GCA_964495185.1 uncultured Rickettsiales bacterium
CAGATTTTACCGCCACAGCAAATGCTGCATCTCGAAATGGACGCGCAACTACTGCCTGTTGCATCTGTCGAATATAGATGTGTGGAAAATGATATCGCTCTTCGATCAAATCATCATAGACCGAATCATCTTTGGCTGTGAGAATTGCTTTAGCCACTCGATAATCTTTCTTCTATGAATGATAGGTTTTTCCACAACACCATATAATTTAAAAGTTAGCAACCTGCTGTGGAGCTTGGAAGGAGAGCCAGGTAACCACATGGCTGCAGGAAAGGCAGAGCAGGAGCCAGAGTAAGGCCGTATAGCCCTGATTTACTGGCTATAACTTGCATGTGGACAAGTAGGCGCTGGTCTTTTATAACCGCCTTCTTTCCTGAAGGCCCAGGTGGCGGAATTGGTAGACGCACTAGCTTCAGGTGCTAGCGCCGCGAGGCGTGGGGGTTCGAGTCCCTTCCTGGGCACCATTTACATTTATTATTCAATAAGTTAGTATTATTTTCGGCTTTTGAGCTGAAACTGCTGAAACAGATCCCTGCAAATTCACTGTTTCGCGTTATTACCGTTTTAAATGGTAATAAGCGCAAACGAAGGCTCAGCCTTGATTTCCAAGACCGGCATTACCCGAAAGGTCGCGCAGAGACGCTTTTTCGAATATATTTCCCAGGTACTTGCCTGTAAAACGGGGAATAGTGGCACAGACAGGCTACGGTAAGCGTCTTAACGCCACCATGCTTTCTTCGGTATGGTCGCTACTCTTCGCACGCATCGCTAATTTTACGGATTTTTAGGGGATCTGAGTTTCGCTACTTGCCTTTGACCGTCGGGGTATTCGGGGGTAGAAACAGGTATAATACACGGGGCTTGCGCCAATTCCGGTGCAGCCATACCGTAATGCAGGAACGTCTGGAATAATCTGATGGTCAAAGATCCAATCAAAATTGAAGTATATGTTGATGGCTGCTGGCTTGTAAAAGGCACAAAAAATCCATTGGAGACAGGCGGGTGGGGCGCGGTAATAGTTGAGCACTTCCCAAAGGGCACAAAGACTGAAGCGCTTGCGGGTAAGCTGCCAGAATCCGCGTTTGGCAGTCGGCAAGCTGAAATATTGGCTGTTGCAAGCGCATTGGCTGCAGTTGAGAAGAAACGCAGCAGGGCATCAAAGAAATGCGAAGTCATTATTTATACCGACCAGTTCAACCTGGTACAGAAAGCGGCGAATCCCATAGAAGGCGAATGCGCGACGCTGTGCGAAAAAGTTAGCAAAATCGCTCAGGATTACGGCGTATCAATCCGTTACATGCAGGATCCGAAAGGAGCGGCGCAGGGCAAAGCACATGAACGCAATTATCTAAGTGATGCGCATGATCTTGCAAGAACGATGGCGTGGAAAAGCAGGTTAGAAGATCAGGGATTTGTTGAGTTTCCTCAAAAGGGGCGATTAGCGGGCCAGGAAGCGCTCGAATATATTTCCTGTGGCAAATTGCCGCGCGAACAGAAATTATTCTCCAGATAGATTCAGACCACACCTGGGCGTCAAGAAGCGTTAGCCTAAATATAAGCCCCCTTCCCCATTGCCACGCCCCTACACGCCTTTTATAACTCCTGCATGACCGTCACCAGCGCCGCGCTCGATATCCTCAAAAAAACTTACGGCTACGACAGTTTTCGCGGACAGCAGGCGGAAGTCATCGGGCATGTGGCCGCAGGCGGTAACGCCTTCGTGCTGATGCCCACCGGCGGCGGCAAATCACTGTGCTACCAGATTCCGTCCCTCGTGCGCGAAGGCGTCGGCGTCATCATTTCCCCACTGATCGCGCTTATGCAGGATCAGGTCGAGGCGCTGAAACAACTCGGCATTCGAGCGGCGGCGATCAATTCGAGCATGGACGCGGCGCATGTGGCGCAGACGAAGCGCGCGATCCTCCGCAGCGATATCGACATGGTATATGTCGCGCCCGAGCGGCTGCTCATGCCCGATTTCATGGAACTTCTCGGGCAGGCGAATATCGCGCTGTTTGCCATCGACGAAGCGCACTGCGTCTCGCAATGGGGCCACGATTTCAGGCCGCATTACACGCAGCTGGCATCGCTTGCCGAAAGATTCCCGCACGTGCCGCGCATCGCACTTACCGCCACCGCCGACACCCCCACGCGCAAGGATATCGTCGAGCGCCTGCGGCTGGAAGGCGGCCGTATTTTTGTCGCCGGATTCGACCGTCCAAACATTCATTACGGTATCGCGGTCAAAGACAACCCTCGCCAGCAGATACTGCGTTTTATCAAAACCAGCCATGCGGGCGAGAGCGGCATCGTCTACTGCCTGTCGCGGCAGAACGTCGAGGATATGGCACAATGGCTCAAAGAGCAGGGATACAACGCCCTACCCTACCATGCCGGGCTCGACGCCGCGGTGCGGGCGAAGAATCAGGAGATTTTCCTCAAGGAGGATGCGGTGATCATGGTTGCCACCATCGCGTTCGGCATGGGGATCAATAAGCCGGACGTGCGTTTCGTGGCGCATATGTCCATTCCTAAAAACATCGAGGCTTATTATCAGGAAACTGGCCGCGCGGGACGCGACGGCCTGCCCGCCGAAGCGCTGATGCTCTACGGCATGAGCGACGCCGCCATGCAACGCAGCTTCATCGAAAACTCCAATGCGCCTAACAGCCAGAAACGCATCGAGCACCACAAGCTCGGCGCGCTGCTTGGCCTGTGCGAAGCTGCGCGTTGCCGCCGCCAGATCATGCTTGGCTATTTCGGCGATGAGGACGCCGGCGCTTGCGGCAATTGCGACACCTGCCTCGCCCCGCGCGAAACCTTTGATGCCACCACCAGCGCGCAAAAAGCGCTCTCCTGCGTCTACCGCACCGGCCAGCGCTTTGGCGTGGGCTACCTGATCGACGTATTGCTCGGCAAGGAAAATGACCGCATCCGGCAATTCGGACACGACGCGCTGCCGCTTTACGGCGTGGGCAAGGAACACGACAAAAACCAGTGGCAGAGCATTTTCCGCCAGCTCGTCGCGCAGGATTTGCTGGCGGTGGATATCGCCGAACATGGCGGCCTTCACCTGACCGAAGCCGGAAAAAAATTCCTGAAGGAGAAAGAAAGCCTCCGCCTGTGCAAGCCCGCCGAGCGCGTCCGGGATAACGGGCGAACCCGAGCACCGGCTTCGCGCACCGCGATTGCCTTCGAAAGTGACGCCGATCAGCGTCTTTTCGTAGCGCTCAAGGAAGCGCGCATGGCGCTTGCCAGAGCACAGAATATTCCGCCGTACATCATTTTCCACGACAAGACCCTGCGCGAGCTGGCGCTGCATAAACCCTCGTCGCGCGAAGACATGCTTACCATCAGCGGCATCGGCGAACAAAAAATCGCACGCTACGGCGACGCTTTCTTAAGCGTCATCGCCCGGCACAGCCTTACGGACGTGTGAAGCCCTCCCCTATTTACGATACGCTTATAAAATCCGCGTCCCCTTCAGATGGCTTACTTAGCCTGCGTTTGCCACGATACGCTTTGCCAATCAATGGCAGTTCACTTTAGAGAAGGAGAATTGATATGACCGTTACAGGGAAACTCAAGGAAGCCGTTGGCTTCGCCAAGGAAGAGCTTTACGAGCACGGAGAAACCGCCGAGTCGAAGCGCAAGGCTCAGGAAGGCCGCAACCTGCGCAACGAAGGTCGCATCGAAGACGGCAAAGCCCCGAAAACCACTCCTCCTGGCACCGAACAACGGTAATTATGAAGGCGGCGCGAAGGAATGGCAGGAAAAATCCGCTGCCCGTTCGGCGGCCTGATTTTTCAGGCCTGCGCCAGCGTAAGCAATAACGCTTCGTGGTCGGAATAGGGCTGCGGGATGACCTGCAATTGCAGGCGACTGGCGAGCGCCTGCGAGCAGAGGCACAAATCCAGCGGTAGCCGCAGGTTGTGAAAACGGAATGTGGGCACATCTTCCCGATTGAGAAGCACCAGCCCGCTCTCATGCAGCAGCGGCGCCAGCTCTCCGAAACCGCTATGGATGTTGAAATCACCAAGCAGAATGACGTCACCCGGCGTTTCCTTCACGATCTGCCTGGTCTGAAGCAGCTGTGCCTCGCGTACTTTCTTTTTCAGCGAGAAATGTGCGAAGAAAAGCGTCACCCCCGGCTCGATAGTGATCTTATAAATAAGCCGCTTGGTGCCGTGGGTAAAAAAGATTTTTTCATACGCATATTCGCGCCTGGCGATGAAACCGTTGCTTTTGCCGCGTGTAAGCGGCAAGGAACGCAGCCGGCTCAGGGGACCGTACTTGTTCTCGATGTCGAAAAACGGATACTGCCCGGATACCAGCGCTTCCAGCTGGTTGAAGGGCCGCAGTCCAGCCGATCCCTTGTCTATCTCCACGAAACAGCAGATATCTGGCCGCTCGCGCGCCATGAGGCCTACCACCTGCCGCAGGCATGCCTCCTGCACCACGCGCGAGCAATACAAATGACGATACGCATAGCGGAAATGGTTCGACAACCCGCCGTCTATGCCGCGCAGATATCCGAGATTTCCCATAAGGATTATGGTATCCATCAGAAAAATGCCCGCAGCAAACGCGCGGCGAAACCCGCCGCTTTTTTCCATGACGGAATTTTTTTGAACTCTTCCGCCGTCAGCTCGGCGCTGTCCTGCAGGTCGATAAAGAACTGGCGCTTAAGGTGGGCGATGGCTTCGGTGTCGGTGATCACGATATTGGCCTCACGGTTATGAAAAAAACTGATGACGTCGAAATTAGTGCTGCCCACCGTTCCCCAGCTATCGTCGATAACAGCGGTTTTACTATGCAGCACGGTTTCGCGGTAATGGAAAATACGGAGTCCCGCCGCCAGGAAACGTTTGGTATATGGCAGGCGCAGCCAGTCGGCGACGAATACGTCGGAATGTTCCGGCACCAGCACTTT
>CAZBUX010000144.1:0-4921 GCA_964495185.1 uncultured Rickettsiales bacterium
ATGCGCGCAGGCTTTCAGGCGGCATGCGCAGGCGCCTGCTGGTGGCTAAGGCACTGGTGCATACGCCGCCGGTGCTGATCCTCGACGAACCTACCGCCGGGGTGGACGTGGAGCTTCGCACACAGCTTTGGGATTACGTGCAGGCGCTCAATAAGAACGGCACCACCGTGCTGCTTACCACCCACTACCTCGAAGAAGCCGAAGCGCTGTGCGACAAGATCGCGGTGATCAACCACGGCGAAGTCATCGCCTGCGACAAGAAATCCACCATGCTGAAAAGCTTCGACAGCAAGCAGCTTGTCATCACGCCGGTCGCGCCCATCACCGATATTCCCGCCTCGCTTAAAACATGGCAGGTCGCCACCGAGGAAGGCGGCAGGCTCGTCATCAGCTTCAAGCCGAGCCAGCACGCGATACAGGACATCCTCGACGCCGTGCGTTCCAGCGGCGTCGTCATCTGTGACCTGAGCACGCGCGAGGCGAGCCTTGAGGACATCTTCATCCACCTGACCCGCAGGCCCAAAGCGGCATGATTCCCGCCTGCCCCGTGCGCCTCAGGAAAGAGGCCGAGGACAATGTCAGGAAAGGCATGCCGTGGATTTACGCGGGCGATATGATGGAATCGTCGGAGCATCTCTTCGTGCCGCCGGGGAGCTTATGTTCCATCGAAACCTCCAAGGGCCAGCGTATAGGCACCGGCTATTTAAATCCTAAATCCGCCATTGCCTGCCGTGTGCTGGCGCTGGGGCCAGAAACCATCGACGCCGCGTTTTTCGAAACACGCATCGCTAAAGCGCTGGCGCTGCGCGAGAAGAAAATCGGCGGCATACATTACCGGCTGGTGCATTCCGAAGCCGACGGGCTTCCGGGCCTGCTTATCGACCGCTTCGGCGATATCGCGGTGGCGCAGGCGGGCACGGCAGGGATGGAACTGCTCATGCCGTTCTGGCTTGCCGCGCTGGAAAAAATCATCGCACCGGGAGCCATCGTGCTGCGCAACGATACGGGCGCGAGGGAACGTGAAGGCTTGAAGCGTGAAACGCGCATCGTGAAAGGCGAAGTGCCCGCACTCGCGGAACTGCGCGAAAACGATTTTACCTATTTCGCCGACCTGCTGCGCGGCCAGAAAACCGGGTGGTTCTACGACCAGCGCGATAACCGGAAAATGATCGCCGATATCGCGCAAGGAAAAACGCTGGTGGATATTTATTCGCATTCCGGCGGGTTCGGATTGCTTGCGGCAAAACATGGCGCAAGTGAAGTAACGCTGGTGGACAGCTCGAAACTGGCGCTCGATTTAGCGCGAGAGACTGCGGTGAAAAACAATCTAACCACACCACTCCATTACCGTCAGGGCGACGCGTTCGACACAATGATTGCGCTTCATAAAGAAGGAAAAACCTTCGACATCGTGCTGGCCGACCCGCCCGCTTTCGTGAAAGCGCGCAAAGACATCGAATCGGGCATGAAGGGCTATGAGAAAGTGGCGATGCTGGCGACGAAGCTTGCCGCGCCCGGCGGGCATCTGTTCGTCGCGTCCTGCTCGCACCATGCCGGGCGCTCGCGCTTCAACAAGGCGGTGCTGGACGGAATTAAAAAGGCCGGACGCGCAGGCGTCATCGAGAAGGAAACCGGGGCCAGCGCCGATCACCCGCGCCACCCCATGCTCGCACAAAGCGAATATCTCAAGGGCTTGCTGGTAAAAATAATTGCTTCATGATATCGATAGTGCTAGGGAATCCATACACGAAAACAACCCGTTAAGGAGATCCGCCATGAGCAAGTCCCCGTCACGCGTAGCCACCCTGCCCGCCGCCCAGACCGCACAGAAACTGCAGGTGCTGCTACAGGACACCTACGCCGTATTCCTCGTCACGCATAACTATCACTGGAACGTCGAAGGACCGAATTTCATCGGGTTGCACACGCTGTTCGAGCAGCAATACACCGAGCATTTCGCCGCCGTCGACGAAATCGCCGAGCGCATCCGCGCGCTTTCCGCTTATTCGCTGGAAGGCGATTACGGCACGGTGGCACGCAAAATCGCCGCGGTCAAAAACCCGCTCGCCGAAAAGGCCAAAAACAAGGAAAACACCGCGCGCCATATGATCGAGAACCTCATCGTGCTCAATGAGCAGGTGGTCAAATCAGCGCAGGAAGCCAAGCGCGCCGCTGAAAAAGCCGGGGACGATGAATCGGTCGATATCGCGGTGGGACGCATCACCGTACACCAGAAATCGCTGTGGATGCTCAAAAGCCTGCTGAAATAAATTATAAAGTTAAGGGGAAATTATGTTCGACGAATTTAAGAAATTCATTGCCCGCGGCAATGTCATCGACCTCGCGGTCGGTATCATCATGGGCGCGGCGTTTACAGGCATCGTCAACTCACTGGTAGGCGACATCATCATGCCGCCGATCGGCAAACTCACCGGCGGGCTCGATTTCTCCAACTATTTCATCAATCTTTCCGATGGCGAATACGCTACGCTCAAAGCCGCCAAGGACGCAGGCGCAGCCACGATCAACTACGGTATTTTCCTCAACCAGGCGCTTAATTTCCTCATCGTCTCGTTCGCGGTGTTCATGCTGGTGAAACAGGTAAACCGCCTGCGCAAAACCGAGGACGCCAAGCCCGCCGCCCCGGTGCGCACGGAAGTACTTCTGGAAGAAATCCGCGATTTACTGAAGAAGTAACGTCACATTGCCGCCGATGGCGGCGGTGTTCACCGTCAGCGTTCGCTCGCTGGTAAAACGCGTAAGGTAATGCGGCCCGCCCGCCTTGGGGCCGGTACCCGACAGCCCTTCGCCGCCAAACGGTTGTACACCGACCACCGCACCAGTCATTGAACGGTTTACGTACATATTGCCCGCACGGATACGCGACGCGAAGAAGCGCACCTGTTCCTCAATGCGGCTTTGCAGGCCGAAAGTGAGGCCGTAGCCGCTGGCGTTGATGGCATCGCAGAGCGCGCCCTGCCCGCCTGATTTGAAACGCACGACATGCAGCACAGGGCCAAATATTTCGCGTGGCACATCACGCAGGGATTTTATTTCAAAGGCATACGGTGCGACGAAATTGCCTGCGGCGGAAGGAAGCGGTGCGGCGGCGATGAGCTTCGCACTCTGCTTCATCTGCGCGATATACGCTTCTAAATCATGCTTCGCGGCAGCGTCGATCACCGGGCCGATATCGGTGGAAAAATCGAGCGGGTCGCCGAGTTTCAATTCCTGCATCGCGCCGGCCAGCAGCGCCAGCAAGTCATCGGCGATGTCTTCCTGCACACAGAGGACGCGCAGCGCCGAGCAGCGCTGTCCGGCAGAGCCGAACGCGGAAACCACGATATCGTCCACCGCCTGCTCGATGAGCGCAGAGCTATCGACCACCATGCAGTTGATGCCGCCGGTTTCGGCGATGAGCGGCACGATAGCGCCCTCGCGCGCGGCAAGCTGGCGGTGGATGGTCCGGGCCGTATCGGTGCCGCCGGTGAATACCACACAGGCAACACGCTCGTCGGCGACCAGCGCCGCCCCCACCGTCCTGCCACTGCCGACCGCCAGTTGCAGCGCACCTTCCGGGATACCCGCCTGATGCAGAAGACTGACCGCGAGCGCGGCCACTTTCGGCGTCTGCTCGGCGGGCTTGGCGATGACGCAATTGCCGGTGGCGAGCGCCGCGACCACCTGCCCGGTGAAAATGGCGAGCGGGAAATTCCACGGGCTGATGCAGGCGGCAACACCGCGCGGCACCAGTGAAAGCACGTTGCTCTCGCCGGTAGGGCCGGAAAGCGCGCGCGGGGTGAACAGCGCTTTTGCCTGCGCCGCGTAGTAACGGCAGAAATCAGCGGCCTCGCGGATTTCGGCGATACCGTCAAGGACGGTTTTTCCGCCCTCACGCGCGAGCAAGACAAGGAAGGCGTCACGGTGCGATTCGATCAGGTCGGCGGCATTTTCAAGGATTAGTGCACGCGCCGATACGGATGTCTGCGACCATGCCGTAAACGCGGCGGATGCGGCGGCAAGCATCGCATCCACTTCACGGGCAGGTATTTCAGGAGACGCCACGGATGCACAAAGCGCGGCGTGCAGGCCTTCGCAAGCCGAGAGGTTGCCGGGTTCGAAGCCCTGCGAATTCCGGCGGTCTGGATACAGGTCGCGCGGCAGCGGAAGCGCTGAAATTATTTGATCGGGGATTTTCGCAATCGGGTTTTCAAGCAGTTCTTCCAGCGTCGTGGCTTCGTCCATGAGCAAGTTCACGAAAGACGTATTGGCGCTGTTTTCGAGCAGGCGGCGGATGAGATAGGCGAGCAGGTCCTTGTGCTCGCCGACAGGAGCGTAGATGCGCGTTTTATATTCACCCGCCACAAGTTCGTGGAGCGCCTCGCCCATGCCGTGCAGGCGCTGGAATTCGAATTCGTCCGGTTTCAATTTATGACGCTTCGCCATCACCTGAATGGAGGCGAGCGTACGGGCGTTATGCGTGGCGAATTGTGGAAAAAAACACTCTTTGTTCGCCATGATTTTCTCAGCGCAGGCGAGATAGGAAAGATCGGTATGCTCCTTGCGCGTAAATACCGGGTATGCGGAAAGCCCCTGCATCTGCGCCGTCTTGATTTCGTAATCCCAGTAGGCGCCTTTCACCAGCCGCAACGGCATGCGCCGCTTCGTGCGCCGCGATAATTCGGCGAGGCAATCGATCATGGCGTAGGCACGCTTGTGGTAGGCCTGCACCACGAAGCCGAGCCCGTGCCACCCGGCAAACGCCGGGTCGGAGAATATCTCGGTGAAGAAGAGCAGCGCAAGATCGAAACGCGACGATTCCTCGGCGTCGATCGCCGCCGAGAGATTGTGCTGCATGGCAAGCCGCAGCAAATCCTTGAGCCTTGGCGCGAGTTCTGCGAACACGCGCGCGTGCTGTGAA
>CAZBUX010000145.1:0-4909 GCA_964495185.1 uncultured Rickettsiales bacterium
GCTTCTGCGTCAGGCTGCGCGCCCAGCATGCGCCCTTGCCTTCATGCGCGTCGACTTCGTGCACGCGTACCTGTTTGGGAAACGGGTACGGCTCGGTGAAGCAGATATCGTCCTCGCCCTTCACAAACTGCCAGCAGATGCCGACATTGATGCGCTCGGGGTGCGCGGCTTTTTCGAAGAGGTCTTTAACCGTCCACTGGCATTCGGGATCGCGGTAACTGGCGATCTGCACGAAAATTTTCGGCAGCGCTTCTTTCGGGGCGGCTTTTTTCACTGCCGCCCGCGGCTTTTTTGCTTTCCGAAGCGCCTTGTCGCGGGCCGCCATATTCCACCTTCCCTGTATCGAATCCTCAGCGATCGTGTGCTCCTGCCAGTTTACACCAGCAAACGCCCACCAGTCATCCAGAGATCGCACATCTCCAAGCCCGTAGTCATTGATCGAGGTCAAGGCTTGCGGATCATCGGTTTTCTCAAAGCCAAGCAAATGCTTAATACGCAAATATGAACGCCGGTTTTTCTCCGCCCGCTCGAAGCGGTAATGCTGGAGATGCATGGTGTCCTTACGCACCCAGTAGTGGTAGAGCACGGTGCGGTCGGTCTGGAAAATATCGTAGCCGTGCGTCCACAGCCGCGCGCCGTAACTCACTTCGTCGCCGTAGAAATAGAAATACGGGTCGATGGGCACTTCCTGCAAGGTCGATGAGCGCGTAAACATGAAATTGGCTATATAGAACGGCGACGGGTACAGCCCCGCCCGCTCCGTATCGGCGATCGGCACCACCGCCCCCGACACATGCAGCAGTTGCGCGTCGTTCTCCTCGCCGAAGCGGCGGACGCGGATACGCAGGTATTGATCCGGGTATTGCCTGCGGTTGTCCGGCGGGTCGTAATTGGGAACGTAGGAGCAGATGACCGGCTTTTCCGACGGCGCGCGCGTGAGCATGTCGATCAGCGTTTCGTCCCAGCCTTTTTCGAAACGCATGTGGCTATCGATCTGCAGCGTGTATTCTTCATCTTTCCACAGCGTGTGCGCTTCGCGGCGCGCCCAGTTTGCGCCTTTGCTCTCGCGGTAGTGGTATTGCAATATACGCACCTGGCCGGGGCGCTCCGGCATCACGAGGCAGTGCCTGTCCTCCACCGGGTCTACCTGCAAACAGATGCCGACATGGATGCGATCGGGATAGGTCGCGGTTTCGAACATGTTGCGCAACGTCCACTGGCATTCCGGGTCGCGGTAGCTCGCCATGCCGACGAAAATGCGCGGGCGCTTCTCCGAGGTGGTGGATTTGGCTGCGGGAATTTCATCCATGCGCCACCGGCCTTCGCGGGCCTTGGGTTCTATTTCCCTCGTAAGCAGGCTGATCCCGGCGAATTTCCAGTAATCCGCCAGCGCGCGCTCGTCACCCAGCCCGTATTTTTCGATCTCGCGGATGGCCTCCATGTCGGAAGCGGGCATCATGCCAAGCAGGTGCAGGTTACGCATCAGCGACAGCTGGTTGCGGCGGGTGGCGTGGTTGCGGTATTCGCCCGCGTCCTTGGCTTCACGGCGATCCCAGTAATGATACAGCACCAGCCGGTCGAGATGGAACAGGTCCCAGCCATGCGTCCACAGCCGCGCCGAGAAATTCAGCTCCTCGCCCCAGAAATACACGTACGGGTCGAACGGCACCTGCTGCATCAGTTCCGCGCGCGCGAAGAAAAAATTACCCACCCAGAGCGGCGTGGGGATCGTTTTTTCGAACATCTCCCCGGCGGGAAGCATGCGCTTGAGCATATGCACGATCTGCGCGTCGTCCGCCTTGCCGAGCCTGCCGACGATGGCCATCGGCAACTGGCCGTCCAGCGGTAATATTTCATTCGGCGGCTTATAGCCCGGCAGCCATCCGGTCAGCACCGGTTTTTGCGAAGGCTGCGCGTGCAGCAGCGCGATCAGCGTTTCGTCCCAGCCTGGCTCGAAGCGGTGATGCGCCTGTATCTGGAGGATGTATTCCTCGCCCTGCCAGAGTTTCTGCGCCTGCACCCGCGCCCAGCCCGCGCCCTGCGCGTCGCGCACGTGGTAGCGGGTGACGCGCACCTGCTCCGTGCGGGGATAATCGGTGGCAAAACATTCGCGGTCGGCGTCCGGGTCGTACTGCCAGCACACGCCCACGGAAATGCGCTCCGGATGCGCAGCCTTTTCAAAAAGGTCGCGGATGGTCGGATGGCACTCGGGATCGCGGTAGCTCGCAATCTGTACGAAAATGCGAAAATGGGAAGTATCGCCAGACATCACAATAGGATACCCTTAACTCCTTAAAGAGATGGAAATTCCAATATACTATGTTATAGTGTTGTATTGAAAGTATTTTTTAGTAGTTTATGCAGATTCTCGTCCTAGGCATGCACCGTTCCGGCACCTCCGTGGTCACCCGGATAATCAATATGATGGGGGCGTATTTCGGGCCAGAGGGCATGTCGCTTGGCTATAACCGCGACAATCCGAAGGGATTCTGGGAGCGCAAGGACGTCGTCATGCTCAACGACCAGCTCCTGCAATGCTTCGGCGCGCGCTGGCAGAACGTGCGCGGCTGGGACGTAAGCAAGCTCGGCGCCGTGCCGAAATCGCTCACCGGCATGGTCCGCTCGCTGACGCTGGAGATGGACGCGCACCGCCCGTGGGTCGTCAAAGACCCGCGCATGTGCATCACCCTGCCCTGCTGGCTGCCGTTTCTGGAAGTGCCGGTGGCGGTTATCACCTCGCGCGACCCCGGCGCCATCGCCCGCTCACTGGAGGTGCGCCGCCAGCTGCCGCCGGAATATGGACTGGCGCTATGGGAATGCTACGCCGTCCACACCATCCGGCAGGCGCATGCCTTGCCGAAGATATTCGTATCCTTCGAGTCGATGCTGGAAACGCCCGTCGCCAGCACCAGATCGCTCTATGAAGCGCTGCTGCGCCACGAGGTGCAGGGCCTGCGCATGCCGTCCGACCGCGAAATCCGCGCCTTCATCGATCCCACGCTGGAACGCGCCCGCAGGAATGCCGCCACCCAGCTTACCTCAGAACAGGAAAACCTCGCCGCCATGCTGCGCGGCGAACTGCCCTTCGATCCCGCAGTCACGATATCGCCCGCCGCGCAACGCCTCATGGAAAACACCGACGCGCGGCGCTATTCCCTGCCTCAGGAATCCTGACCGGCTACTTTCTTAAACATCGCAAGCGCCGTTTCGCGGGCGCTCGCGTGGTTCACCACCGGCTCGGGATAATCGAGCCGGCGCTTCGCTTTCCACGGCTCGTGGACATGGTCGTCGCTTAAGGCCGCAAGCTCCGGCACGTAACGGCGAATATATTTTCCCTGCGGATCGAATTTCCTGCTTTGCAGAAGGGGATTGAAAATGCGGAACCACGGCTGCGCGTCGGTGCCGGTCGAGGCCGCCCACTGCCAGCCGCCGACATTCGATGCCATATCGTAATCCATCAGCTCCTGCGCAAAATGCTCCTCGCCAAGCCGCCAGTCCAGATGCAAATCCTTGGTCATGAAGCTGGCCACCACCATGCGCGCGCGGTTGTGCATCCAGCCTTCCTGCAAAAGCTGGCGCATGGCGGCATCCACCATAGGATAGCCGGTTTTGCCCGCTTTCCACGCGGCGAACAAATCCGCATCGTGCGACCATTCCAGCCCTCGGTAACGCGGATTCCATTCCTGCGCCGCCGATTCCGGCCAGTGGTATAAAATCATCGCGTAGAAATCGCGCCACGCCAGCTCCGATACCCATTTCTCCCCCTGCCCCGCCTCAAGCGCAAGCCGCAGGCATTCACGCACCGAAACAAGCCCGAAGCGCAGGTAAGGCGATATCCGGCTCGTGCCCTCCTCGCCCACAAGATCGCGTCCCGTGGGATAATTGCGGATTTTTTTATCGGCAAACGCAGCCATGCGCTCACCTGCGCCCGCCACCGGCCAGAGCGGCAATTGCACATGCTTATAGCCGATTGCCGCGAGCATCGCCGCAGCGCCTTGCTCCGGCGCAAGCACCGCAAGCCCAGCCGCCACGCAACGTTTGCGAACCTCGACGATATCCGCCATCCGCCCCGTGATATCCACCTCGTAAGGGGCATAAACGGAAGGATCGAGCTTCGAGAACCATATTTTCGAATACGGCGTGAATACTTTGTACGGCGAAGCTCCCTCGCGCAGGATTTCCGTCGGCGAAAACACCACATGGTCTTTTACCAGCGTCACATGCACCAACGCGTCGCGCCTGCGCGTGTCCGGCTCGTAATCCTCAGCCGCCACGACCTGCGCCGCACCAAGCGCCGCAGCCGCTTTCGGGATGACCTCACCCGCCTTTCCATGCAGCACCAGAAGCCCGCCGCATTCCTTGTGGATACGGCAAAGCGCGTCGGCAATGAAGCTTAAGCGGCGGTCCTGCGGATTCGTGAACCGCGCCAGTATGTCCGTGTCGAAAACAAAGACCGGCTGCACGTTTCCCGGCGCTTTAAGCGCATGGGCCAGTGCCGCGTGGTCGTGCAGCCGCAAATCGCGCCGCAGCCATACCAGTGAAAGGGGTTTGCCGTCCATGCGCTAAAGTGATACAGAAATATCATGACCACGCAAGACGAACTCCGCGTTTTACAACGCATCGCGCAAGGCATCGAGCGGCTTTCGCCCGAGCCCGAACCCGCGCCCGACATCAAATCGGCCGACGCCTATGTATGGAACGCCGACCGCAAAACGCTGGAGCCGGTCGCCGAAACGCAGGCCGTGCCGCTTTCGCTCCTGCTCGGCATCGACCAGAAGCGCGACACGCTGCTGGCCAACACCCTGCAATTCGCCAAGGGCTTTTCCGCCAACAACGTGCTGCTGTGGGGCGCGCGCGGCATGGGCAAAAGCTCGCTGATCAAATCCATCCACGCCGAGGTAAACCGCCA
>CAZBUX010000146.1:0-4867 GCA_964495185.1 uncultured Rickettsiales bacterium
TGCTGGTAATCCGGCGGGGAAAGCACAAGCGCCTCGACAAGTCCGGCGCCGAGTAAAATAACGGTCACGGCCACAAGCCACGGCAATAGCCGGTCGGACAAGCGGACGAATTTAGCGGGCGAGGCGAAAGTATGCATTATGGCAGCGCTCAGTGATCTGTTGTCAGGAGTCAGCAGGAATGGCATATACTGGCATCCAGTAACTGGCAACTGGGTTCACCGCATGTTTAAGGGTAAGACCGTCTTTATCACCGGGGCCACCTCCGGGTTCGGGCTTGAATGTGCGAGGCTCTTTGTCGCGCAGGGCGCGCGCGTGGTCGCCTGCGGGCGACGGGCGGAACGGCTGGCGGCGTTGCAGGCGGAGCTGGGCGCAGGGGTATTACACCCCCTCCCCCTCGACGTAAGCGACAATGATGCCGTCACTCATGCCGTCACTTCGCTGCCAGGTGAATTCGCTGAAATCGACGTGCTTATCAACAACGCGGGCGGGGCGCTCGGTTTATCGCCCTTTCACGAGGCCGACCTCGCGGATGCTAAGCAGATGGTCGATACCAACGTCATGGGCGTAGTGTATTGCACGCGGGCGGTGCTGCCGGGGATGGTGGCGCGCAATCGCGGCCATATTGTCAATATCGGTTCGGTGGCTGGCAGCTACCCCTATCCGGGCGGTAACGTCTATGGCGCGGCGAAAGCCTTTGTCGCGCAGTTCTCGCTCAACCTGCGGGCCGATTTACTGGGCAAAAACGTGCGCGTGACCAATATCGAGCCGGGACTTGCCGAAACGGAATTCTCACTGGTGCGCTTCCACGGCGACGCCGCCAAAGCCGAAAGCGTCTATCGCGGCGTCGAAGCACTTTCCGCCCGCGACATCGCCGAAACCGTACTGTGGACGGTAAGCCGCCCCGCGCACGTGAACATCAACCGCATCGAACTGATGCCGACGCAGCAGGCCTTCGCGCCGTTTGCGGTAAATCGGGAAAAAGATTAGCGTCTGCCGCCGCGCGATGAGCTGCCGCCCGGGGCGGGTGCGCTTGACGAAGATGAGCGCTGCTGGTTGCGGCGCTGCGCGCGGTCGGCCATCATGGCGTTGATAGCGCCGCGGCGGGCTTCGCGTTCCGCGCCCGTGCGGATGCCGAGTATGCCCATGATAAAGCGGGTGACACCCTGCAGGTAGTTCTTGCCGTTGCCGGTACCCCAGATGTTCGGCCCTCGCTGGCCCCAGAGGCTGGGCGCACCAATATCGCCCCAGATGTTATTGTTCGTGCCGCCCCAGACGTTGTCGGCATTGGTGCCCCAGACGTTGTCGGAGAATGTGCCCCAGACGTTATTGCTGGCCATGCCCCATGCGTTCGTACCTGCAGCGCCCTGCCGCACGGCGGACTCGTCGCCCCACATCGACATGCCGGCGCCGAGATTCTCGCGCGGCGAGGTGTCGTAGCCGTAGAGGTTGATCGCCACTTCCGGAGGCGGGCCCCATGCGGTGCCGCCGCCATGCATGTTCATCGCGGCTGCGCCCTGCTGCATCGCCTGCATCTTGCGCAGGTTGATGAAGTAGGGGCTGTATTTGTTGATCGTATCCTGCAGGAGTATATTGTTGAAATAGGACTTCGGTTTATACTTACCCACCGTACCGCCCATGACGGTGGTGATGCGCCCGTCCTTCTTGTGGACTTTACCGATATAGTTATCCGCGACGTCGAAGATTTTTCCTTTTTCCGTGATGCGTCCGTTATGGAACCGTTTCGGCGTGATCAGTACCATGCGGCGCAACGCCTTGGCTTCTTTAGCTGCCTTTTTCATGGCCATCTGCTTGAGCGCGTTCTGCGCCGAAACCGACATGCCGCCGGTCTGCGATTTGTATTTCGACTGCATCAGGCCGCCCTTGCCGCTGCCCTGCGACGCCGCCTTTTTATTCTGTTCCAGCTTTTCGTTGAGCAGGCGCTTGAAGCGCGCGGAATTATCTTCCTTTTCGCCTTTCAGGTCCTGCATGCGCTTCAGGTTTTTCGTCGCCTTCAGCATGTGCTGGTAGCGATCGGTGGCGCTGAATTTCCCGCCCTTCTGGATTTCGATGCGTTTAAGGTCGCTGGCAACACTGCGCTTGCCACCTTCGCGGGAACCACTAAAATACCGTGTCGTGCTCATGTGAATATTATACAATACCCCGGGCTTTCCTTCTAGAAAATACAGCCTGCTGTCACAAAACTGTCATAATTATGAAGAAGATACTGTCTTTCGGCTTCTGGTTTTCCCTGCTGGCGATTGCCCTTATGGGGCTGTTTAGCACGGGCGACGCCGTTTCGGACCTGAATTTCAGGAAAGACGTCCTAAGGATCGAATCCTCCGGGCGGGGCCATGTGTTTAGGATCGAGATTGCGGAAACCCCGCAGCAACATGAGCAAGGGCTCATGAACCGCACGAAAATCGGGAAGGACGAAGGCATGCTGTTCCTGTTCCCCCCCGAATACCCGGCACAGATGTGGATGAAGAACACGCTCTTGCCGCTGGATATGCTGTTTATTGAGGATAACGGAAAAATCGTCTATATCGCCGCAGATGCCACCCCCGGCTCCGAGGAGCGCATCAGCGCCAACCGCTACGTGCGCGCCGTGCTTGAGCTGCCCGGCGGCACGGTTTCCGAGCTGAATATACAAACCGGCGATACCGTAGTACATTCGGCTTTCACGACTTCACCTTCACACAAAAAAGACCCGCCATGAAACGCCTGACGATTGCGCTTGCCGCCCTGCTCCTCACGATCCCCGCCCATGCGCAGGTCGAAGCGCAACTCTTTTTCAGCCGGGCGCAGATCGCGGTGGTGCGCGCGCAGCCCCCGGCGATCGCCCCGGAATTCCCGTGGCAGGAGGCCTCCACCGAGAATCCCCGGCTTCCCTTCAACGTCGAGATTCGCGACGGCACGACGCTGTTCAATCAGCAAGGCTGGTATAATCTGAGCGCGCCGCAGGAACGCTCGGGCGTCATGATGGTATTCCCCGCCCCGCAGATCGTGCCGATCGTATCATCCACGCAATACGCGCCGCTCGACATATTGCTCATCGATAAGGAAGGCACCATCACGCAGATCGTGCCGAATCTGGCGCTATCGACCCTGGAGGAAGATATTTATCCCGCCAAGCCGGCGCTGGCGATGCTTTTCGTCAAGGGTGGCACATGCGCGAAGCTCTCGATCCAGCCCGGCGACGCTATCGATTATAAACTGTTCAGGAAGCCGCCGCCGGTACTCTCCGCCGCCCCCGAAAAACCTGCGCCTGCGCCCGCCCCTGCCCTGGCGCCCGCCGTGCAGAACCCCGTCGCAAAGCCGGTGCAGGCCGCACCTGTGCCGGAAATACGCGTGCTGCAAATGCCGCGGAGACAATAGAAAATTACTGCTTTTTTGCCTTCATCATGGCGACGATGTCCATGAGGCGTTTTTCTTCCTGCCGGGCGGAAAACTGCCCGCGCTGGCGCGAAACTTCTTCTTTCAGTTTACGTTCGTAGTGCTCGTCGAAACCGTACTTGTCGCGCATGTGCTGCACCACGTCGGGCGGCGGCGCTGGTTCGAATCCGGCCAGCACGATTTTGCCGTAATCGCCGAGCGTGATTTCCTTGCGCGCCGACGATAGCTCGTAAAATTCGCGGTATTTGCTGGGTCTGACGGCAAGGTAGGCGTAATAGGGACGCCCGTCACCGGTGGTGCCGCTGGTATAGGCGATGATGGCGGTATCCGCGTCGGCTGCTTTCAACTGCTCCGCAGGCGGCGCTTTGACTTTCCCGGAACCGTCGAAATCGTAATTATACGCGGGCATTGCCGGACTGCCTTACTTGCGGCCCTGCGACGATGCGAGCTGCGGGCCTTCGACCACAGGCGTAGCCGACGGTGCAGGAAGCAGCGTACCGTGATGATCGGCGACCACGTATTTCTGCTCGCTCGTCGTGCCGTCGCCCTTGGTGACGACAGCCGCGATTTCCTTACCGACTTCTTCGGGGAAACCGCCGTTGAACTTGCCGGTGGCGACGAGTTCGCCCTTGTCATTTTTTGTAATATTGACCTGCTCATCCTTATCGCGAACGATGGTGGAGCCGATAACCGGCTCGCCCGCGGGCTTCACCTTCATGCCTTCCAGCGGGTGATTGTCGTTGGCCTGCGCGGTTTTCGCGGGCGCGTCGACTTTCGTTTCCTCATACGGCACGGTCGGCTGGTTGATGCCCAGCCTGCGCTGTTCTTTCATCACGTTCACTATATCCAGCATGCCGGCTTCCTGAACGACCTTATTGGTCTTGTTCTCTTCTATGAAAGCGATGAACTTATCGTCGGCTTCGCGCGATTTTTCCGGGCTTGACATCGTTTCGCGCAGGAATTCGCGCATCTGACCGGCATATCTCAGGCTAAGCGCTTCTTTCTGCTCCGGCTTCAGCTTGGGATCGTCCATCGCCTGCTCGATTTTCTTCATCGCCTGCACGTGCTCGTTATCCTTGAACTGCGCGGAATCGTGGAACAGCGCGCGGAACTCCTTCAGGTCCTGCTGGCGTTGCTTGGCTTCCGGGCTATCGGGATTTTCCATAAGCCTGCGCGTCTCGGCGCCGTAATCGTGATTCTTGATGTGCGCCTCGGCTTCGGCAATCTGGTTCGGCGACATTTTCGCGCGATTTTTTTCCAGCAATTCTTTTATCTTTTTATATTCTTCCTCTTCGACGGCACGATCCTGCTCGAGGTATTCCTTGATGTTGAGCTTTTTATCCATGAGCAAAGCGTTCCGTTTGCCGGAAAATTCCTGCATGGCCTCGTCGAATTCCTTATCGCGGCTTTCGGCCTGCCCCGCACGCGATCGCGCGGCGTTCGCACCCGAGAAACCAAGCGTCGCCTCATCGCC
>CAZBUX010000147.1:0-4736 GCA_964495185.1 uncultured Rickettsiales bacterium
CCTTGGCGCGAGTACTGCGAACACGCGCGCGTGCTGTGAAAGCTGGTAGCGCGGATGCAGCGCCGAGAGCTTGATCGAGATGCCGGGCGCATCGTATACGGCTGAAGTTTTAGCCTGCCAGCCGATGGCCCTGATAGCGTGGCGGTAGGCCTCGGCGTAGGCCTGTGCCTGTTTTTCGCTGCGCGCCCCTTCGCCGAGCATGTCATAGGAAAAACGATAGCCGGTATAGGAGCCAGCGTTTGCCACCGCGTCCTCGATGGTTTCGCCGAGCACGAATTGCTTGCCGATGAAGCGCATCCCGGCTTTGAGCGCCTCGCGCGCCACCGTTTCACCGACACGGCCAGCGAGCCGCGCCAGCAGCGACCACGCGCCGGATTCGCTATCCTGCAAGCGCACTACTTTGCCGGTAAGCAACAATCCCCAGCTCGACGCGTTGACGAGAAACGAGCCGCTCTTGCCCAGATGCTTTTCCCAGTCGGCCTCGTTGAACTTGTCATGGATCAACAGATCGGCGGTGGCGGCGTCAGGAATGCGCAGCAGTGCTTCGGCAAGGCACAGTATGGCCACGCCCTCTTTGGTATCCAGTCCATATTCGTGGAGGAAATTCTCAACCCCGCCGCGCATGCCGGGCTTGCGCAATTCGCTTACTAGCGTTTGGGTGGCCCGCACAATGTCGGCTTCAAGCGATGCCAGGGGTGCGGCCGCGGCCAGCAATGCGCGTACCGCTTGGGATTCCTCAAGAAACGCCTGCCCGCTCACCTGCCGAAACAGGCCGGGATCGAAGGGTTCGCGGGCAAGAAACGTGTTCATGGCGCGAGTATAACCACAGCCGAAAGTTGCAACAACCAAAACAATAGCTTAAACAGGCGGTACCGTGGGGCCGTAGCTCAGCCGGATAGAGCAAGTGATTCCTAATCACTAGGTCGGAGGTTCGAATCCTCTCGGTCCCACCAAGCGGCTTAACCGCGGCAGTCATCATCTTTCCTGTTCTCAATACCGATTGAGTACGTATGATCGTGCCTATGGAAGCGTTCCTCTCACAAACATCCGGATTAGTTCCCTGCGTCGTTGGGTTTGCGCTAGGCGGTGCGTGCGTATGGAAACTGCTTGTTCCGTCATATATACGCCGCTCACGCCAGCGCATCCGTCAGAAAAACGCGGCGCTGCACGAAAGCGAAGAACGCTACCAGCTCGCCGTGCGGGGTTCGAGCGTAGGCCTGTGGGATTGGAACCTGCATACCAACGCGCTGTACTGGTCGCCGCGCTTCAAGGAAATCATCGGAATCGACGACGCAAATTTTACCCCGCATTTCAGCGAATTTGAGTCGAGGCTTCACCCTGAAGACAGGGAACGCATCATTGAGGCGGTGAACCTTCACCTGCTGGAAAAAAAGCCTTACGATGTCGAATACCGGATACGACGGCAGGACGGCTCCTATGTGTGGGCGCATGCGCGCGGGCAGGCCATCTGGGATGAAAGCGGAAAACCCATACGCATGGCCGGGTCGGTGGACGATATCACCCAGCGCAGGCAGGCGGAGCAGGCGCTGCTGGAAAGCGAACGGCGGCTGCAATCGGTAATCGATAATTCCGGCGACGGCCTCATCACCATCGACCAGCAAGGAGCCATCCAGATTTTCAACCCCGCCTGCGAGAAAATCTTTGGATATTCGGGAGCGGAAGTCATCGGCCGCAACGTCAACATGCTGATGCCCTTACCTCACACTAACCAGCATGACGGCTATCTGGCGAATCACGCCGCATACGGCGGTAATCGCGTAGTCGGGGTTTTGCGCGAGTTCGAGGCGATTCACAAGGATGGCACAATCTTTCCTATTGAGATCGCCATTACCGAAATGCGCCTGCAAGGCAAGCCAGGCTATACCGCCGCTATCCGCGACATAACCGGACGCAAGCAGCAGGAAGCCGCGCTCAAAGCCAGCGAGGAAACCTTCCGCCTTGCAATGGAACATGCTTCCATCGGGATGGCGCTGCTATCAACGGAGGGGCGCTTCCTCGTGGTCAACAAGGCGTTATGCGATATTACCGGATACCCTAAAGATGAACTGCTCAAAACCGATTTCCAGACCATCACCCACCCCGACGACCTTGAGCTCGACCTGGAATACGCACGCCAGTTGCTAAGCGGCGCCATCGCCACTTATCGTATGGAAAAACGTTATATACGCAAAGACGGCGGCATCGTATGGATCCTGCTGTGCGGTTCTGTCGTGCGAAAGCCGGACGGCAGCCCCGATTACTGTATTGCCCAGATTCAGGACATCACCGACCTTAAAAACGCGCAGAAGCAGCGTGAACAGTTTATCGGAGAGCTGACCGCCGTGAACGAGCAGCTCGAACAATTCGCTTACGTCGCCTCGCATGACCTGCGCGAACCGATCCGCACGCTGTTTAGCTTCGCCTCGCTGCTTGAAGAGGAATACGGTGGGAAAATCGACGGACAGGGACTGGAATACCTCGCCATCATGCGCGGCGCGGCGCAAAAGATGGGCGCAATGGTGGCGGATCTGCTGGAATATGCCCGACTCACGCAGGACGCCAAGCGCTTCAGTGAAATCGATTGTAACGTCAAGCTCGCGCACACGCTGGAAATGCTCAGCGAATCAATCGAGTCCACAAACGCCATAATCGAAACCGCCCCGCTGCCGCAGGTGACGGCGAACGCGCCACGCTTCATTCGCCTGCTACAGAACCTCATAGGAAACGGACTGAAATATCAGCCGCCCGGCAATACGCCGGTCATACGCATCAGCGCTGAAGACATAGGGGATGCCTGGGAATTCGCCGTCGCCGATAACGGCATCGGCATCAGTCCTGAATTCCAGCAGGACATATTTCTTCCCTTCCGGCGCCTGCATAATCAGAGCGAATACGCCGGATCAGGGATCGGGCTTGCCATCTGCAAGCGCATCGTCGAGAGCTTCGGGGGAAAGCTGCGGGTCGAATCCTCGCCCGGGAACGGCAGCACGTTCTTTTTTACCATCCCCAAGCAGGCGGCGCAGCAAATCGCAGCGTAACGCTACTTACACGGCAGCGCCACCACGCGCGACCAATAGTTAAGCGCGATGTCCAGCGACTCGCGGAATTCTTCCATCTGTACCGATTTCTGGATAAACCCGGCAGCGCCCACACGGTACGCTTCCTGCATTTCTCTTTTGCTGATGCTATTGGTCAGGATGATAACGGGGATCTCAGAAAGCTGCGGATTTTTCTTAACGGATTTAAGAAGCTGCATGCCGCCGATTTTTGGCATGGACAGATCGAGAATAATAATGTCCGGTCGCTGCTTACCATATTTCGCCTCGCAGTTCTGCAGGTAGTCCATCACCGTTTCAGCATCCTGTATGTGGTGCAGGGACATCTCGGTCTCGGGCAACGCCTTCCTGAACAGGATTACGTCGCTGGCGTTGTCTTCCACCAGCAGGATACGCAGCGGCTCCGTACGCACCTTCTGGATTACGTCCGAATCGATCTGCACCCCGATCATATCGTCGAGTTTCAGCCCTTCGTAGAAATAGCCGGGAGGCACGTTGAGTATGCCCGCAAACTGGAGCAGGCGGCTCACCGAAACCTGATTTTCCCCGGTTTCGTATTTTTGTACCTGCTGATAGGAAACGCCAAGCAGCTTAGCCAGTTGCGTCTGGTTCATGCGCAGCATGCGCCTGCGTTCACGAATGCGTTGTCCTACATAGTGATATACGGCCTGCTGTTGTTCCACTTTCGTTACTCCGGTTACAGGGTGGATGCATCGATGCACCAATGCCATTTTCAAGTCAAGGCTTCTACTGGTGCGGGTATTTCCCGGGCAACTACACGCAACGATAGGCGCGCCCTAAAATGTTATTTAAAGCCGCCGTGAGACACTAATAGGGTAACAGCCGTTTTATTTCTCTTTTTGAGAATCCCATAAAGAAAAGCAGCGCCTTATGAAATATAACATATTGAATTGCAACAGTAAAAATAGAGAAAAAAGCTGGCACTCCGCTTGCAATTTATTAACCGGGACTCAGACATTGGAAGCAATATGATAACCGGGAACGACGAAAACAACGCATGCGACGCAGGCAAAAAAACGCAGACCTATAACCTGCCGGCAGAGCTCACGATCGAAAATATCGAAGCGCTCAGTAATGACCTAAAAAAACTCGCAACCGACAACGGCATCGCGCTGACGCTCGATGCGTCCCAGACCGAAACAATCACGACCCCGGGCGTTCAGCTTCTTCTCTCACTCGACAAGCTTCTCTCGTCTAACGGGGGTAAATTAATAATTTATCAATCTAAAGGTGTACTTAATGACACGTTCAGCTTGCTTGGGCTCAACGAACAGCTTGCTAAATGGCACTAAACCGCATGCACAGCGCTATACGACGCGGGAAATTATAACCGCAAAGATTTTAACGGAATGGGAGAACACAAGATGGCAAAGAAAATACTAACCGTCGACGATTCGAAGACGATGCGCGACATGGTCGCCTTCACGCTGAAAGGCGCCGGCTTCGAAGTTATCGAAGCGGAGGACGGCAAGGCCGCGCTTACGGCGCTGGCCGAAGTGGGGAAGGTCGATCTCGTCATCACCGATCTCAACATGCCCAACATGGATGGCTTCGCGCTGATCGACAGCCTGCGCGCCAATCCTGCCTATAAATACGTTCCCATCCTGATGCTCACCACCGAATCCGACGCCCAGAAAAAAGAGCGCGGAAAGGCGGCAG
>CAZBUX010000148.1:0-4719 GCA_964495185.1 uncultured Rickettsiales bacterium
CTGCACCTGCGGCATGATTTCGTTTTTGATGATCTCGGAAAATCCGATGATGGCGTTGAGCGGCGTGCGCAGCTCATGGCTGACATTGGCGAGGAACTGCGACTTGTCGCGGTTTTCCGCCTGCGCGGCGGCGGCGGCGGCGGCGAGTTCTAAATTCGTTTCGTATTGCTTGGCGATGACGGCTTCGGTCTGGCGCGTGGTCATGAACCAGATGCCCATGAATACCGAGAACAGCAGGATAACGCCGCCCGTGCCGTAAAGCTGGAAGTCGGTGATGGTACTCCACTGCGTATGTATGTCCTGAACGATTTCAACGGCGCCGTCCACCTGTCCGTCCTCGGCGCGGATGGGAACGACGATCTGCAGCATGGTCTTGCGCATACCGTCGGGCAGCAGAATGTTTTCCCACAATTTGTGGCCCGCAGCGGCGGTGCGTATCTGCTTGGCGATGATCCCCGCGCCCGGCGAAGGCAGCCCGCCGATGAACTCGATGCGCTTGTCATGGGAGTTGACCGTCATTAAAAGCACGCCGGAGCTGTTGTAGATGTTCACGCGCGCAAGGCTCAGCCGCTGGAAATAACGCACGGTAGCCTGCGCGAACTCGGCAATCTGCGGATTGGTTTTCAGTTTTTCCGGATCGTTCGCCGCTTCAACCAGCGCGTCGCGGTATTTGTTCCACACTGTCTGCACGTAGCCTTGCGAAATATCCATGCCGTAGGCGTGCGTCGATTCCGATAGTTCTTCCACCGCGATCTGGCGCGCCTGCACCCCGGCTGCAACCGCCATCACGATGACGGCAAGCAGGCAGATGACGGGAAAAAGTCGCAGGTAGTTGAACATGGTTTCCGGACGGATGAAGTGACGAGTGCCCTTCGGCCGCACGCGCGCGCCGTTGGTTTCGTTTTCAGTCTAGCCTCACCTGATTAATAAATGGTTGAAAGCGGTCGATCATAAGCTGTGGAAATATATAAAAAAATCGTTACCGGCCTTTCTGTTGACATCGCCGCGGCGAGGGACTATAAGGCTTATCCTTTGTAAATCAGAGAGTTTAGTATGAAAAGAACATTCCAGCCCAGTAACCTGGTCCGCAAGCGCCGCCACGGTTTCCGCGCCCGCATGGCTACCGTAGGTGGCCGCCGCGTCATCAACGCCCGCCGGGCCAAGGGACGCAAGCGTCTTTGCGCCTAAGCACGATTAAGAACCGCCGGGATTTCCTGGCGGCGAACGCCACCGGTAAACGTTTTATTACCCAAAGCTTCATTCTTCAGGCGAATCAGCGCACTGCCGACCACCCCGTTACGGAAATCGCCCGTATCGGCTATACGGTCACGAAAAAAATGGGCAATGCGGTCGCACGTAACCGTATCAAACGCCGCCTGCGCTCTGCGCTCCGCACTGCCGCCCCCGAAACGCAGGGCGGATTCGACTATATCATCATATCGCGCAATAAAGCGCTCGACTGCCCGTTTGCCGACCTTACCCGCGACATCCGGTTTGCATTTTCGAGAATACACGCTAAGAAAGACACCTCCTTATAAAAGTACATGCCATGTCACCGCTTGTCCGACTCCCCGCACTCGCCGCCATCCGCCTTTATCAGGTGACGCTGGCGCCGTTTACCGGTCATTGCTGCCGTTTCGAGCCGAGCTGCTCGCATTACGCCGCCGATGCCGTAAAAATTCACGGAGTGGCGCGCGGCTCATGGCTTGCCTTCACGCGCGTCTTGCGCTGCAACCCTTTCGCCAAAGCCGGGTTCGACCCCGTGCCTAAGCAGTGAGCGATTCATGAAATTCATCCCGCAAAAAGACGAGCCCGATTACAAGCGCATCATGATGGCGATGTTCCTTGCCGCCATGGTGCTTTTCGTGTGGCAGACGATGGTCGAATGGCCGCGCCGCCAGCATCTGGCTGAATACGTTAAAATACAGAACGAAGAACGCGCCAAGGCGCAACAGGCATATGCGGCATCCGGTGTCGGCACGCCAGCCGCCGAGGAAGCGTCGTCGCTTACGCGCGCGCAGCGCATCGCGCAATCGCCGCGCCTGAAAATCCGTTCCGAGAAACTGCACGGCTCGATCGCACTCAAAGGCGCACGCATCGACGACCTGACGCTGGCGCAGTACCGCGAAACCATCGAAAAAGACAGCCCCGAAGTCACGCTCTTCTCGCCCAACGGCGAAGAACACGCCTATTTCGCCGAGATCGGCTGGATCGCCGCCGACGGAAAAACGAAAGTGCCCGACCGCCAGACGCTGTGGCAGATCACCGGCAGCAAGAAAGAACTGACGCCGGGCAGCACCGTCAACATGCAATGGGATAACGGCGAAGGACAAATCTTCGGACTGGCGATTTCCCTCGATGAACACTACATGTTCAGCGTCACGCAGCACGTGACCAACCGCGCCGACCGCACCGTCGAAGTCACGCCCTACGCCTACCTGAACCGCGCCTACGACCCGCCCAAAAACGCCCAGATCATCTCGCATGAAGGCCCGCTTGGCGTTTTCGCAGGCGCTCTGGAAGAACTCGCCTACAGCGACCTTGAGGAAGAACCGAAGAAAACGTTCGAGAACGCCACCGGCTGGTTCGGATTTACCGATAAATACTGGCTGGCCGCGCTGGTGCCGGGCGAAAGCGGCTTCTCCGCCACCTTCAGCTATTACAGCAAACGCGGACAGAACCGCTTTCAGGCCGATTACCTAGGCCAACCCGCCACGATCGAAAAAGACGCCGCAAGCGCGAGCAAACTGCGCTTATTTGCGGGCGCCAAGGAAATCACGCAGCTCGATAGCTACGCCACCGGCGCGGGCGGCACCCCGCCGATCCCGCTGTTCGACCGCGCGGTGGATTTCGGCATGCTTTATTTCCTGACCAAGCCGCTTTTCCTTACGCTCACATTCTTCTACGCCCATATCGGCAATTTCGGGCTGGCGATCCTGATGCTCACCATCGTGGTGAAGCTCGCCATGTATCCGCTGGCCAACAAATCGTATAAGTCGATGGCGCAGATGCGCAAGCTCCAGCCGGAAATGCTCAAATTGCGCGAGCGTTATACCGACGACCAGATCGGCCTCCAGAAAGCGACGCTGGCGCTGTATAAGAAAGAGAAGGTCAATCCCGCCTCCGGCTGCCTGCCGCTGCTTATCCAGATGCCGGTGTTCTTCGCGCTCTACAAGGTGCTCTACGTCACGATCGAAATGCGCCACGCGCCGTTTTTCTGGTGGCTGCGCGACCTTTCGGAAGTGGATACCTCTAATATTTTTACGCTGTTCTCGCTTATCGACTGGAACCCGCCGGGCTTCCTGCATCTTGGCATCCTGCCGATCCTTTTCTGCGCCACCATGGTGATCCAGACGCGCATGCAACCCGCGCCCGCCGATCCGATACAGGCGAAGATGATTCGCTACATGCCGTATTTCATGCTTTTTGTGTTCTCGGGCTTCGCCGCCGGCCTGGTGCTGTACTGGACGTGGAGCAACATACTTTCCATCCTCCAGCAATACATCATCACCAAGCGCCACAGCGGCGACAAGCCCGCCCAAGCCGCCGTGCCGGACGCAGGATGAGCATCTTCAAAAGGCCGTGCGAATTCATCGCCGGGGCCGCGTCGATCGAGTCCCTGCCGCCGGTGTGGGACTGCGCCGAAATCGGCTTCATCGGCCGCTCGAACGTCGGCAAGTCCAGCCTGATCAACGCGCTGGTCGGGCAGAAGGCGCTGGCCCGCACGTCGCAGAATCCGGGGGCGACCAAGCAGCTCAATTTCTTCCTGCTCGACGAACGCCTCATCCTCGTCGACATGCCCGGCTACGGCTTCGCCAAGGTGTCGAAAAAACAGGCTGCAGAATGGGACGGGCTGATCAAGACCTACCTCATCGGCCGCCCCACCCTCAAGCGCGTCTGCCTGCTTATCGACGCCCGCCGCGGGGTGATGCCGCCTGACGAGCAGTTCATGAAGGTGCTCGACGACGTGGCCGTGACCTTCCAGATCGTGCTGACCAAAACCGACGCCGTCAGCGCGCCTGAACTAAAGCTTTTATTGCAAAGCATCGACAAAACGATAAAATCGCATCTGGCCGCGCACCCGCTTCCCATCCCCACCAGCTCGCTGTCGAAAGAGGGGATCGAGCAGTTGCAGGAAGAACTGGTACAGTTTGTTGTTTGAATCATGAAAACACGTAAAGTAAATACTCCCGATACATGGCTTAAGACGGTCTCCACGCTGTCGGAAGCGCTGCCCTACATGCGGCAGTTTTCCGGCGAGACGTTCGTGGTGAAATACGGCGGCCACGCCATGGGCGACGAATCGCTCGCGAAGAAATTCGCCGAAGATATCGTGCTGCTCAAGCAGGTCGGCATCAACCCGATCGTCGTGCATGGCGGCGGGCCGCAGATCGGCAAAATGCTGGAGCGCCTGAAAATCAAAAGCTCGTTCATCGACGGCCTGCGCGTCACCGACGCCGCCACGGTGGAAATCGTGGAAATGGTGCTGTGCGGCTCGATCAACAAGCAAATCGTCTCCGACATCAACGCCGCGGGCGGCACCGCGATCGGCATCTGCGGCAAGGACGGCCAGCTCATCGAAGCGCGCAAACTGCGCCGCACCGTGCGCGACCCGGATTCGAGCATCGAGCGCATCCTCGACCTCGGCTTCGTCGGCGAACCCGTGCGCATCAACCCGACCATCCTTGAAGAGCTGACCGACTCGAACATCATCCCGGT
>CAZBUX010000149.1:0-4677 GCA_964495185.1 uncultured Rickettsiales bacterium
CCCGCTCGTGATTTTCGCGGGCAAGGAATACGGCACCGGCAGCTCGCGCGACTGGGCGGCCAAAGGCACCAAGCTGCTTGGCGTCGAAGCCGTGATCTCGGAAAGCTTCGAGCGCATCCACCGCTCCAACCTCGTGGGCATGGGCATCCTGCCGCTGACCTTCATCGGCGATGTGACCCGCAAATCGCTGGGCCTCACCGGCGAGGAAACCGTGACCCTCAAGGGGCTGGCCGGCGGCATCAAGCCGCGCATGCAGGTGCAGTGCGTGATTACCGGCAAGGACGGCAAGGTGCAGACCGTGCCCCTGCTCTGCCGGATCGACACGCTGGACGAGCTGGCTTACTATAAAAACGGCGGAATTCTGCAATATGTCATGAAAAACTTGCTGGAATCCGCACAAGGTATTAAAAAGCAGGCATGACCGACGAAAAATCCAAGGCCGACGACATCACGCGAATCATCGTGCTCGTGTACGGCATGCTTGAAAGCGGGCTGCCCTTCTGGGTGTACGTCGCTATCAAGCCCAGCCGCTACCAGCCGTTCCTCGCCGCCCAGAAGGACGGCTCGCTCGACCTTTACGATTTTACCTCTTACGGCGAGATTATCGTTTCCGGCCAGGGCAAGGGCCCGCCGGACGAAATTACCCTCAAAGTCGCCGAAATGTACCAGACCGACCCGGCTACGCTGTTTCAACCTATTGATGTTGAAAAAGAAGTGAAGAAACGCACGGAAGAAAAGCCGTAAAGCGGCTGTCATACGCATCTTCATGGGATTGTAACACAGCAAAAAGGTGCCTGTGTTAGTATAATGATCAAATCAACGACGATATAAGGGCAATATGGTTGCACGTACTATAAACTCCGGCACTTTAAAAAACAGGCTGGTGGAAGCAATAGGGCAGACACTGGGCGCGCCGCTCAATATGGGTAATTCTGACGTCAGAGATTGCGTGGGCGAGATTATTCACGATCGTATGGCGGTCACCATGGGTTTTGGAAGCTCTCTTGAACCGGCACGTAAACAAGATACGCTGGGTACGCTTATTGCCCTCACCCCGAACGCCAGGGCCGACGTCACTAAAGATGAGATCGTCGCCACCGTTGATTCTGTTATTGAGCATAATGTAAGAAGGCTTGCAGAAGTTAAAGTAGAGCATGCTGAGAAGAAATGGCGTTAATAACCTATATTCATGTACGTAAGGATTTACCGTAATGACCGACGATAACAACGATTCCCGTATTTGCTGGGGCAACGTGCTGGCGGGCGCTGCGGTGACCGCGGGGGCCATGGCCGCTTTTGTCGTTGATCCCGCCATCGGGCAACAGCTTGTGGGCGGCGCAAAGGATATCGCGGGCGCGATTTATGCGGCGGTCGGCACGGCAGGAAGCGCCGTGGGCGACGTATTCACGGCAGGTGTGGACGCAGCGTCCAAGAACGTACCTCTTGCCATCGGCACGGCGGCTACCGCCGGCGCGGTGGTCGCATCGTGCGGCGGGAAGAAGCCGGCGCATGAAGAAGCCTACGCCGCGCGTGAGGATATCCGCCGCGCGCAGGCGCTGATGGCGCAGCGCATGCAGGAGGCCGGTTATGCCCCCGCTTTCGCGCTGGCTGGACAAAAACGCGGCTGATTGCCATAAAGGGGTTATGACAGCTCGTCCCCCCGCTTCCGATTCCAACTCCCGCATTGTCATGCTGGCCTACGGGCCGATGGTGGACGGCGGGCATTACTGGTGCTACGTGGCGGTGAAGCCCTCGCGCGAGACGGCGTTCCGCAAAGCGCTTTCTTCCGGGAGTTACAATCTCAACCAGTTCGCTGCCGACGGGTACGGCGAGATCGTCGTTTCCGGGCCGGGCGTTACCCCGCCGGAGGCCGTTACCGCCAAAGTGGCTAAAATGTTCGCTATCCCCGTTGAGCGGCTGTTCAAGGAAGCCCCTAGGGCGGGACATTGATATTTAAAGATAATTAACGAATACCTGCGAGGCTTGCTGTCATGAAACTGTCATATGAACAAATGCGGAAGCTTCACAAAAATGTCACGCACATTCTTGAAAATTTCAGCTAGTATTAGAACATGAAATATTGTTCCACCGAAACGAAGGCGTAATTACCGGCATGTCATACCATCAAGAACAAGAAGATACGGGCGTAAACTGGGGATCGATGATTCTCGGAGCCGCCACCGTTACGGCGATCGCCACCCTCGCGGTCGGCCTGTTCGGCAAGAATATGGCCGGTGTGGTCGGCACGGAAAGCGCCGTCGGCAAGGCGCTGCTCGGCGCGGAAGGAAAAATCCGCGGCATGGCGAGCGCCGTTTCGGATAAGTTCACCAGCATCACAACGCCTGCCGGGCTTCCCAACAAGCCGCCGGGAAAAACGCCGGGGCGTCACTAGTTCATCCTTCGATTTTTGCCATTCCCGCTTGGCGGGGAGTTACAGGCGATATCATTAGCCGCGGTTTGCGCGCTTTTCGCGTTTTTCTTCCATCGGCGCCGCTTCCTCGCGGGCGTTGAATACGTTGCCAAACGGGGTGAACATCGTGAACGCCTTTTCGAAGAACGCCACGTTCTGGCGGGTCATTTCCTCGAATTGCGATAAGGGCGAGAGGCCGTCCATCGCCTTGCCCATCATGCCCTGCACGCGCTCCTGATTCGACATGAAGGTTTTCATGCTGGCGCTCAGATATTGCTGGAGCACGTTATTCATTTTGTGGTCGTAGAAACGGATGGCGTCGCGCAGGAAGCTGGTGGGAAGCAGCGCAAAACCCTTGGTTTCCTGATCGAAAATAATTTGCGTCAGCACCTGGCGCGTTAAATCCTGCCCGGTTTTGGCGTCGAGCACGACGAACTCGCGGCCATCCTTCACGCGCGTGCATAAATCTTCCAGCGTGATGTACATGCTGGTTTCGGTATCGTACAGGCGGCGGTTGGCGTATTTTTTGATGACGACGGGTTCTTGTGCGGTGTCTTTCGCGTTCATGATGCTTTACTCGGTTGAAAATATCATTATACCTAGGAAAAGCTTATACCACAGAACCATGCTGCGTTGCAACACGTTTAACCCGGACGCCTTACCCCATGACCCAGCCCGATTACCATAAAATCGCACGGGAATTCATGGATTTGTGGCAGAAACAGCTGTCTGCCGTCGTCCGGGACAAGCAATTTGTGCACGCAATGCTGGAAATGATGCAATCCATGCAGGCCGGAAATGGAAAACCCTTCCAACAAGCTGCCGACGCTCCCGATGCACCTGATGCTGACGCTCGGGTGCTATCTGAGCTCGCCTTTCGCGTGGCAATGTGCGAGCGCCGGCTTGCTGCCCTTGAGTCCGGAGGCAAACAAAAACCCGCTAAATCCGCGCGCGCAGGAAAAACTGAAAAAAGCCCTGCAGGCGGAAGAACCGTCTGCATACAGCAAGCCGCGCGGCTGCTGGATTACGGGCAGAAGGTAAAGGACGCGGGCACGGTGGTGCTGTTCGTGCCTTCCCTTATCAACCGCTATTATATCCTCGACCTCTCGCATGAGCGCAGCATGATGCGCCACCTCGCCACGCAGGGGCTGTATCCGCTGGTGCTGGACTGGGATGTGCCGGGGGATTATGAGAAAGCCTTCGATTGCGGTGACTACGTTACTGAAATCCTTATTCCCGCGATTGAATTTCTCCAGCAAACTTCAGGGCAGAAAATCGTGCTGGCCGGGTATTGCATGGGCGGCGTCATGGCGCTGGCGGCGGCGCAGCTCGCCAAAAGCAAGGTGGCCGCGCTGGCGCTGCTGGCCACGCCGTGGGATTTCCACTGCGAACGCTTCGCGCCGTTCGTGGTGAACAAGCAGTGGCGGCCTCTGCTCGACGGCTGGCTGAAATCGCAAGACACCCTGCCCGCCGATATCATACAGGCGCTGTTCTACTGGACCGATCCGTTTTTGTTCGAGCATAAATTCGCGCGTTTCGCGGGGCTGCCGCACGAAAGCGAAACGGCGCAGGAATTCGTGGCGCTCGAACACTGGGTCAATGACGGCGTGCCGATGACGGCGGGTGCGGCACGTGAATCGCTGCTCGGATGGGCGCAGGAAAATATCGTGGCGCGTGGGCAGTGGAAGGTGGCGGGAAAGATCATCGACCCTGCGACGCTGAAGAAACTCCCCGCCTTTATCGCCATGCCGCAAAACGACCATGTGGTGCCGCGCGATTGCGCAGCACCGCTGGCCGGGCTCCTGCCCCACGCCACCGTCGTCACCCCGTCTTCCGGCCATGTGGGCATGATCGTGGGGAGTAACGCGAAAAAGGAGATGTGGGGACCGTTTGCGAAGTGGGTGTCTTCTGTCGCTGGCTGATGGGGTTGTCATCAAACTTTAACACAATACGGCCATAAGATAGCTAGGATACTATGGTATCCCTGAGGAATGTCCATGCCGACCAAAGCTGAAAAACAAAAACTGAACGCCGCGCTTTTTGCCGCCAGCCGTGACAACAAGGTGGCGGACGTCATCCGTCTCATCGAGGCGGGCGCGGATGTGAATGCGCGGGACGATTTCAGGCATACGCCGTTGCACCTTGCCGCTATCGGCGCAGGCGACGCTGAGCTGGTGCAGCAGTTGATCAATCTCGGCGCGAAGGTGAATGCCGGTGACGACCGCGGCATGACGCCGCTGCATTACGCGGCGGAGCGCGGGCGCATC
>CAZBUX010000150.1:0-4559 GCA_964495185.1 uncultured Rickettsiales bacterium
GCAGGGCGTCCTCGCCGACGACGACGCCGTCCATCACCACCTCTCCGGTGGTCGACGTGCGCAGCGAGAGCTTGCCTTCGATCTTCGGTGCTGAAAGGCCCTTCATGCCTTTTTCCAGCACGAAGCCGCGGATGGTGCCGTCGGGGATGGAATCGTGCCCGAAGAGTTTCGCCCATACCACGAACACGTCGGCTACCGGCGAGTTGGTGATCCAGTTTTTCGCGCCTGAGATTTTGAAGCCGGTTTTGGTTTTGGTGGCGCGGGTTTTCATGCTGCCGGGATCGGAGCCGTGATCGGGTTCGGTAAGCCCGAAGCAGCCGATCAGTTCGCCTTTGGCGAGCCTGGGTAAGTACTTGTTTTTCTGCTCCTCGCTGCCGAATTCCCAGATCGGGTGCATGACCAGCGACGACTGCACCGAAAGTGCCGAGCGGTAGCCTGAATCCACCCATTCCACTTCCTTGCAGATCAGTCCCGAGGCGACATGGCTTGCGCCCGCGCAGCCATAGCCTTTGATGGTGGCGCCGAACAGCCCGAGTTCGCCCATTTCGCGCATGATGGCGGTGTCGAATTTCTCGTGGCGGTTGGCTTCCAGCACGCGCGGCAGCAGTTTTTCACGGGCGTAGTCGCGTGCGCTGTCCCGGATCATCCGTTCTTCGTCGGTGAGCTGTTCGTCGAGCAGCAGCGGGTCGTCCCATTTCAGGGGGATGGTGGGCATGGGGTCAGACGAGCAGGTTCAGTATGGTGCCACGGTCCCAGTACACGCCTTTGCGCAGTGCTTCCACGGCACTGCTGACCAGCGTGGCGAGCGACCCGGGGGCGGGGATAAAATTGACATGGGCACGCTTGGGGACGACGATAGGCTCGTCGCGCCTGCCGGGCTGCTGACGGCTCGCCGTGCCGCGCGATGGTGTATTGATGCGTTCGGGATTGATCTGGATTGCCATGGTGCCTGCCTCTTTGCACCTATAAAAGCATAATGCGCCAGAAAGCACTACCGGAAAATAAAAAAGCCGTGGCGGCTATTTGGAGAGTCCTGCCTGTTCGGCGGGCGCGCTTACTTTTTCCTGCCATGTGCGGCCATGTTTTTTTGCTGCCTGCTCGCGGGCTTCCTGTTCCTGATAGCTTTTCTCCGACATGGCCAGTGTCCTGATCGTCTGGATCGGGTGTTCGAGCATGTCCTTGGGTTCCTTGATGCGCCTGCCGCGCATCCATCCTACGGTGATTCCGAGTGCGGTGCCTGCGGCGGTAGAGATGGCGGCGATCGTCGCGGCTTTTTTGAACTGCGCACCGTTGCCGAATACTTCTTTGACGTCGAAAAATTTACCCCAGTCGAAATTCTTCATGCGCTCCATGAAGGTAGCGCCTGTGCCCATCGAATTTTTCCCATGCTCGAACGCCACCAGCTTTACGCCGCTGGCAAAGCCGAGCTTGGCGCCCAGCGCACCGAACAGCGAGGTGATCACCAGCCGCGAGGATTCGCGCGTTTCGTGTTCCCTTATGTCGCTGTGCGACGCCTGGCTTTGCTCGATAGCTTCGACGCGCGAGCGGATATCGGCGACATTCGCGCTGATCTTCCGGAGCGCATCCGCCATCGCTGCCTGATCCGGCGCGATTTTTTCCGCTTGTGTGTTTTGCTCAGTCATGATTCCTGCATTATACCATGCATGTGCCGGTGTTTTATGACAGATTTATGAAATTATGATCGTTGCCGCTTTTTATCATTTTTTTGACTTTAACCAGTATGTTGAGAGCCGGGCGCCGCTGCTCGCCCTGCTTAGGAAGCATGGGATTAAAGGCTCCATCCTGCTTGCCGCCGAGGGCATCAACGGCACGATTTCCGGCACGCGCGAGGATATCGACGCGGTATTGCGCTATCTCGAAATCGCCGTTGTCGGGGCAACATTCGAGCACAAGGAAAGCGAAAGTCCCACCCAGCCCTTTGGCCGTGCCAAGGTGCGGCTCAAGAAAGAGGTAATCGCGCTCGGCGAGGACAACGACCCGCTGAACCCCGGCCGCTACGTCGACGCAAAAGACTGGAACGCGTTAATATCCGATCCCGGCGTCACCGTCATCGACGCCCGCAACGCTTACGAAGTCCATCTCGGAACCTTCGAAAACGCGATCGATCCCGCTACCCGTACTTTCCGGGAGCTGCCCGGGTTCGTGCGCAAAACCCTCGATCCGGAGCGGCACAAAAAAATCGCCACCTTCTGCACGGGCGGCATACGCTGCGAGAAATTTTCCAGCTGGCTGATGGGGCAGGGGTTCGAGGAGGTCTACCACCTGAAAGGCGGCATCCTCAAATACCTCGAGGAGATCCCGCCCGAAGAAAGCACGTTTCGCGGCGAATGCTTCGTGTTCGACGAACGCGTGGCGGTTGGCCACGGGCTGGCCCCCAGCGTCACCGCCACCTTATGCAGGCCCTGCGGCCACGCGCTTAACGCCCATGACCGGGCGCAGCCATCCTACAGGGAAGGCGAGAGCTGCCCGTATTGCGCCTAGGGTCGGGTTGGCGTCTGCGTTTTGTTGGTGGGAGGGGCGGGGAGCGCGCGTCTTTTCATTAGCTCCTCATGATGGCGTTCCATCGATTCATTGAAGAGATCGTTCGCGAACGAGTCGTTTTTCACACCCGTCGGCATCTTGAAATCCAGCGGCAGCTGCAACCCGCCCTTGCTGCGGTCGTGCGTGGCGAAGGCCACCGCCAGCGCGGGCCCGTAATCGACGGCATAGATGGGGGAATTACGTCCCTCGTTTTCAATCTTATGGATCGTCTCATCCACTTTCGCCTTGCCGAATCCGGCATCAAGCGCGGCATGGGCCTTGGCTTTTTCGGCGTCGCTGAATTTTTTCCCCAGCCGGTTGCCCAGTATGGTTTCAAGGTTATAGGTGCCCTCTCCGGCGACCGTCAGCGACGGCGTTATCCGGTTTTTCAGGTCGGTCATCAGGTAATCGTTCAGCAGGTTTTCGCCGCTGAAACGGTTGGTCAGCTGCTTGTTGTGCGGGATGGTATCAAGGAACCGCGTGGCATCGCTGCCTGCAACTTCCATGGCGCCCGGCGCAAGGTCGACGAACACCGTGCCTTTGGGCAGCATATGGTTGGCGATGCCCTGCGCGCCGCCGCCATGGCATGCCACCGTGAAGATATCGAACTTCCTGCCTTCCATTGCGGTTGTCAGGGTGGAAAACACGTCTTTGGTCGGGGTATGCGGCTTGTTTAGGGTGGGAGGCGGGGGAGTGGTCAGCGTGACCTCGTGCTGGTTGCTCCTCACATTGCCGTGCGCATACAGGAATACCAGCGCATCCCCTTCGATTTTTTTTGCGGCGTCGCCGATTTCCGTCAGGCTGACATCCCTGGCGCCGTCGCCCACCGTGACGACCCTGGCGCCCGCCTTGCGGAAATTCTCCGCGCTGCGCTCGACATCGTTTTTATCAAACGCCGTTCCGCCCGGCCCGGCGATGAAGAGTACGGTTGATGCGTCGGCCATCAGCTTTCCTGAATAAGTGTAATCCCCTTGGGATAGTATCATGAAACTGCCGTTTTTACAGGGATTTTATTAACAACGTTTAGGTTATTGCTGGATTTTCGTCATTATTTAGATTATCATCTAAGTATGGAAATACAGTTCGTATTCGAAGCCCTGGCCGATGCTAACCGCCGCAGGATTCTCGGGCTTTTGAAAGGGCGCGAGATGGCGGTGCATGAGATCCACGCGCATCTTGCCATCAGCGGCGCGTCGCTGTCGCACCACCTGACGAAGCTTCGGGCCGCCGGGCTGGTGGTGTCGCGGCGGCGCGGGCAGGCGATTATCTACAGTATCGATGCGGAAGCCTTTGCTGCCATCGGCGCTGCGCTTACGGTTTTTTTCGCCGATCGGCAGGCGTAAAATTCACTTCCCCACTTTCTTATGCACAGCCTCCCGCTCAGCTAACTAACTGCCTGCCTTGAAAAAATAAGTTATCCACAGCTTTCACATAGTGCTGAATTAGGACATATCCACAGCATCTAGTGGCGAACCGCCTGTCAAGCACAATATATAGTTGCATTACATTTTTGTAATGTTACGTTCGTCTCTACCCATACTGTATGGAATCGACCTACTGCCGGATGCACCCTTTAGTCGTGCGGCGCGCGTGGGCCAGCCCCCATATAATTATGAGGTACACAGCAAAAAAACAAAGTTATAATAATCAAATGATAGGGGTAACACATGCGCATTGAACGGCACTTCACCAAGGCCTCCCAGCCCGTTTACGAGACCATCGCCTTCAAGAAGGTCGACGTGGTTATGAAAAACCCCGACGGATCGGCGGTGTTCGAGGCATTGGGCACCGAGGTGCCGCAACAATGGTCGCAGGTCGCAACCGACGTGCTGGCGCAAAAATATTTCCGTAAAGCGGGTGTCGCCGCGCGCCTGAAAAAAGTTGAGGAAAATTCCGTTCCTTCGTGGCTGTGGCGTTCCGTGCCCGACGAAGTCGCGCTGGAAAAACTCCCCGAAGCCGCGCGCTATGTCGGCGAAAGCTCGTCGCAGCAGGTGTTCGACCGCCTTGCCGGCGCGTGG
>CAZBUX010000151.1:0-4549 GCA_964495185.1 uncultured Rickettsiales bacterium
ATCGCCGCCATACAGCATAATTTCACGCAGATCGCCAATATCCAGCAGACCGGCGATAACAACAACGTGGATGTCAACCAGCAGGGCCAGTATCCGGGCCCAGAGTGGGAAGGCGCCGATTTCCGTAACCGCTTCGACGTCACGCAAAGCGGCATGGGCAACACGGTGAAAGGCACGCAGTACGGTAATATCAATACCGCTACCGTCACCCAGAGCGGCGATGGCAACACCGCTGTCGTCCTGCAGGGTAAAGGCTGCGGGTTCGATTTCAATTGCCAGCAGCAGGCCACTTACGAGAATACCGCTACGATTAAGCAGCTCGGCAACGGCAACACCGGCGGCATCGTCAATGAAAACTGGGCGAGCGGCACCACAGTCATCATCGAACAGATCGGCAACAGCAACCGCGTCGCCAGCGGCAGGTCGCTGGCCGATACCGGGGTGGACGCCGTTCTGGTCAAAGGTAACTTCAACAAGATCGAAGCCAGCCTCATCGGCAATAATAATTCAGCCGATATCGAAGTGGATTCGGAAGAGGCGTTACTGCAACCGTGGCCTTCAGAACCCATCAATACGGCTCTGGTTGAAGTGACCGGCAATAATAACAGCGCAAAGCTGCACCAGAAAGGTACCTATAATCTCGGAGAAATCCACATCGCCGGGGACCTGAACACTGCATCCATCAGCCAGACGGGCTACAGCAACGAAGCCTCGATCCGCCAGACCGGCAATCTCAATTTCGCCGCGCTGGAGCAGGTAGGTTCAAACACCGCCGCCATCGTGCAGGAAGGCGACCGCCACACGGCGAACGTCTCCCAGAACGGCAGCGGCAACACCGCCAACATTACCCAGCACTAAAATTCCCTAGCACTTGGGGGGGGCTTCGGGCTCCCCTTTTTTTTGTGCCGTTTTCCGATTTCCCTCCGTCCTCTCCATACCCGTCATACTGGCGCAGGCCGGTATCTTATCCATCAACACATGACTTAAAAGCGAAAATCCTTATCGAGAATCCGCAATCTATTGGCCCGGCTCCGTCATTGCGAGGAGCGTAGCGACGCGGCAATCCAGCTTAAGCGCCATGGGCGCGGCATAGTAACTATCCGTGCCGAAGACTCGGCACACTGGATTGCTTCGCTTGCGCTCGCAATGACGAGAGGGTTTTTGTGCAAAGCCCACAAGGGTAGAGGGGAAAGTTTAGAGCCTTACACGACCGGGAACAAAAGACGCCTACCATGTTTCAGACATACGATACCGGTCTGCGCCGGTATGACGATAGGGAGAATGCGAATGCAATCTCTCCCTTCCGGGCCTGCGCATTCCATCCTATCCTTAACTTTGTCATCCTGAGCGTGAGCGAAGGATCTAAGCTGCGAACTTTGTACGGAAGAAGAAAGATCCTTCGCTTACGCTCAGGATGATAATTAACAAATAACAATCGCTTGACCCTAAAAATGCAATGAAATGCAAAGAAATGTCAATAAAACCGAGGATCGCGGCAGGGCTTACTCGCTAAGCGCATGATATTCAAAAACACCGGCACAAGAATCGCGGTTCCAAACGGCATAAAGCGCAAGCTAAGCGGCGCAAAGCGGGTTTGAAACGGGTGGGAAGCGGCGCTTAATCGGCCAGCACGTCTTTCATCGAGTACAGGCCGGGTTTTTTGCCTTTCGCCCAGAGTGCGGCGTGGAGCGCCCCGGCGGCGTAGATATCGCGGGAGAAGCCCTGGTGCCTGATTTCGATCAGCTCGCCCGGCCCGGCGAACATGACGTTGTGGATGCCCACCACATCGCCGCCGCGTTGTACGGCAAAGCCGATATCGCCGGGTTTGCGTTCGCCGTCGCGGTTGACTGCTTTTTTCTGCTCGAAATCGGCGTTTCGCCCGCGCGCGCTTGCACGTCCGAGCATAAGGGCCGTGCCGGAGGGTGCGTCTTTTTTATGCTTGTGGTGCATCTCGAAAATCTCGATGTCGTAGGATTCATCGAGCGCGCGGGCGGCCTGCTCCACCAGTTTTTCCATCAGGTTCACGCCGATGGAAAAATTGCCCGACTGCACGATGCGCGCTTTTTTAGCGTAAGCGGCCAGTTGTTTCTGCTGCACTTCGGTAAATCCCGTGGTGCCGACGATATGGACGATGCCGCGCGCAGCCGCCGCTTCGGCAACCGCCAGCGTCGAATCGGGATGGGTGAAGTCGATCACCGCATCGGCCTGCTTCGCAAGCTCCGCCGGGTCGGGGGTCAGGAAAATATTGGCCCCGCCCGCCGCCGCCAGCTGCGTTTGCAGGTCGGTGGAGTCGAAACCGGGGCGTTCGCTGCCCGCGACCAGCGTGAAGCGATGGTCGTCCTGCGCGGCACGCACCAGCGTGAGCCCCATCCGTCCGCAGCATCCGGCAATAGCGAGTTTCATGGTAATTTCCCCTTGTTGCCCGCAAGCCTAGCGAAGCAACCCGGTTCTATCAATAGGGTTTATTCTTTCAAATCCGCCCAGAAATCCTTGACCTTGTCGAAGAATCCTTCGGATTTGGGGCTGACATGCCCGCCGGATTTCGCGAAATCGTTCAGCAGGTCGCGCTGTTTTTTGCTGAGTTTCACCGGGGTTTCCACCTGGGTATGGATATACATGTCGCCGCGGTGCCCGGATTTCAGCACGCTCATGCCCTTGCCGCGAAGCCGGAACTGGTGGCCGCTTTGCGTGCCTTCGGGAATAGCGACCTTAACGCGGCCGCCGTCGATGGTCGGCACTTCGATCGAGCCGCCGAGCGCAGCCGTCGTCATGGCGATGGGGATTTCGCAGTGTATGTCAGTGCCGTCGCGATTGAAAAGTTCATGCGGACGGACGGTGAGAAAAATATACAAATCGCCCGCCGGGCCGCCGCGCATTCCGACCTCGCCTTCGCTTGCGAGCCTGATGCGCGTGCCTTCCTCGACGCCCGCGGGAATATTGACCGCCAGCGTTTTTTCCTTGCGGGTGCGACCACTGCCCGCGCAGGTGCGGCAGGGATCTTTGATAATTTTGCCCATGCCCTGACAACCGGCGCAGGTACGCTCGACGGTAAAGAATCCCTGGCTTGCGCGCACGCGGCCATGGCCGTTACAATTGGGGCAGGTCACCGGCTTGGTGCCTTTTTCGCTGCCGCTGCCGTGGCAGGAATCGCAGGAAACCGACGTTGCTACCTTGATCGTTTCGGATTTACCCTTGAACGCTTCTTCAAGCGTGATCTGCATGTTGTAACGCAAATCCGCCCCGCGCGCCGGGCCCGATTGCCGCTGCTGCCTGCCGCCGCCGCCGAGATTACCGAACAGGTCTTCGAATATGTCGGCAAACCCCGCGCCAAAATCGAAGCCCGCGCCCCCTGCCCCGCCGCCGCCGTTGCCGCCCTGCGTAAAGGCGTCATGGCCGAAGCGATCATAGGCGGCGCGCTTTTGTTCGTCGGAAAGCACGTCGTAAGCATGACTGATTTCCTTGAATTTTTCTTCGGCGGCTTTATCGCCGGGGTTTTTATCCGGATGGTGCTGGATGGCCAGCTTGCGATAGGCTTTTTTCAGCTCGTCGGCACTCGCCGTGCGCGCAACACCGAGGATTTCGTAAAAATCTTTTTTGCTGGCCATACACGAAGGCTCCGGGTTCGGGTGTCCGGATTTCAGCTAAGGCATGGCCCTGCCGAAACCCGGATGCTCAAACCTGAACCGTTACCCCTGTTTCTTTTTATCGTCTACTTCTTCAAAGCTGGCATCGACGACTTTTTCATCGCCGCCGGCTTCGCTGGTGCCTGCGGACTCATTGCCCGCTGCAGCACCTTCGGCCTGCTGTTGCTTATACATCGCTTCGCCGAGCTTCATCGACGATTGCGTAAGCGCCTGCGTGAGCTGCTCGATCTTCGCCACGTCGTCGGATGCGAGCGCGTCTTTCAGCGCGGCGATGTCCTTCTCGATGGCTTCCTTATCGGCGGCGGCGATTTTGTCGCCGTGCTCTTTCAGCGTCTTTTCGCTGGCATGGATAAGTCCGTCGCCCTGATTCTTCGCTTCCACGAGCGCACGGCGTTTCTTGTCGGCTTCGGCATGCGCCTGCGCGTCTTTCACCATGCGGTCGATATCGGTATCGGAAAGCCCGCCCGATGCCTGAATGCGAATCTGTTGTTCCTTGCCGGTAGCTTTGTCCTTGGCCGAAACGTTGACGATGCCGTTAGCGTCGATGTCGAAGGTAACTTCGATCTGCGGCACGCCGCGCGGCGCCGAGGGCAGGCCCACGAGGTCGAACTGGCCGAGCATTTTATTGTCGGCGGCCATTTCGCGTTCGCCCTGGAACACGCGGATAGTCACTGCCGTCTGGTTGTCGTCGGCTGTGGAGAACACCTGCGATTTCTTGGTCGGGATGGTGGTATTGCGATCGATCAGGCGGGTGAACACGCCGCCCAGCGTTTCGATGCCGAGCGAGAGCGGGGTGACGTCGAGCAGCACGACGTCTTTCACGTCGCCCTGCAGAACGCCGGCCTGGATGGCCGCGCCGACGGCGACGACTTCATCCGGGTTGACGCCCTTGTGCGGCTCCTTGC
>CAZBUX010000152.1:0-4518 GCA_964495185.1 uncultured Rickettsiales bacterium
GCATCACCGAGCCGCCGGAAGTGCTCGGCGGGATGATCGGCGGCGCGCTGGTGGGAACCTTCCTCGGCGTATTCCTCGCCTATTGCATCGTCGGTCCGCTGGCTACCAAGAATCTCGCGGTGCACAGCGAGGAGCAGCAATTTTACTACATCATCCGCGACATTCTCGTGGTGCATCTGAAAGGTATGGCGCCGCAGGTGACGGTGGAGCTGGCGCGCGGGCACGTTCCGAGCCATTACCAGCCGACGTTCGCCGAGATGGAAGAATTGCTCAACGCCGTCAAGATCGACGGCTGATCCCCTTAAAAATTGTGACTGCTGAAAATCGTCTGTGTATACGGATGCGTGGGAATCATGCCTGACGTATCGTAGGCAGCAATGACGGCATCTGGCGTTCCCGGCTGCGTGCAGCCTTGCATTATGCCTGACATTGCAAGCAGCAATGTGAGGCGGGCGATGGTGCGTTTCGGATGTTCGGTCATGGTGTCCTCTCTTCCGTGGCTTTACATTATATACCCGTACCGGGTATACCGCTATCTGCGGATGGCGCCTGTATAAACAACAGGGACTAAAAGAGAACTGTTAATCGCGAAAAATATCAATGCGCGGGATGCATAGTATTTGTGGTAGACAAAACCGGAAAATAAATGTAATGCTTACAATCACCCCGCACGCAATAAGCCCCATGGGGGTATATTCCAAAAAATCAGATATTTTCAATTTCCGCCCGTGTTAATCCGAGCGCGGCGAGCATTCCCGCCGCTTTTTCGACCGTCTCGCGCCACTCACGCTCGGGCGTGGAGTCGGCGACGATGCCGCCGCCGACCTGAAACTCGAAGCGCGATCCCCGCACCACCAACGTGCGGATTACCACCGAAAGTTCGCACGCGCCGTCGCCGCCAAGCCAGCCGATAGCGCCGCTATAGACGCCGCGTTCTTTTCCTTCCAGCTTTGTGCACAGCTCCATCGCGCGTATCTTCGGCGCGCCGGTCATGGAGCCGGGCGGAAAGCACCCTTTGATCACGTCGAGGGTTGATCGGTCGGGATGCTTCCTGCCGTTTACCGTGCCCGACATATGGTGGATGGTGGCATGGGTTGTCACCGCGAAGAGTTCGCTCGCGCCGATACTGCCCGGGATGCAGCTTCGTGAAAGGTCGTTGCGCATAAGGTCGACGATCATCAGGTTTTCTGCACGGTCCTTAGCGCTTACGTAAAGTGCGTCCCGCGATGCTTTGTCCTGCGCGCTATCGGCGTGGCGCGGCGCGGTGCCCTTGATGGGCCGCGTGCTTACGGCGCCGTCGCTATCGACTCTCAGGAAGCGTTCCGGGCTGGAGGAAAGAATAAAAGTATCGTCCAGCCTTAAGCAGGCGCTGTACGGGGCGGGGCTTGTTTCGCATAGCCGCGTAAAAAGCGGCAGCGCTTCCGGTATGTGTGAAAACGTACCGGAAAACTTACGCGTCAGGTTCGCCTGATATAAATCGCCAGCATGGATACGCCCGATAATATCGGATACCTTGGCAAGGTATTCCTGCTTTGACATATTTGATACGATGTTACCCGCGTGGGGTATAGAAGCTGGCGGGGCTTTAACCGGCGTGAGCGCAGTCCCATGCGACCAGCAGGTGAGCCGCTTTTCTGCGTGGTCGAATTCATAGACGCTTCCAAACCGCATCATGCACAGCTTCGCGAGCCTCATATCGCCCGCCTGCTCGGGCGTGAGCGTTTCCAGCCCGTCCTTTAAGCCGTAGCCGAAATACCCGAACCATGCGTTTTCAAACCGCGTGCCGTCGCTCGTGAGCTTCGCCTGCAGCGCATTGAAATCGTCCGCCTCGATCCGTTCCTCAAGACCGCAGGCGAGATAGCTGTAACGCCCGGAATAGGATGTCGCCGCCGAGGAATAAAGCAGCACCCAATACGCCTCATCGATAGCGGCGGCCATCGCCAGCGGCTCCGCCCACGGCAGGGATTGCGGCGTCATCATAAACGTCTATAATCGCGGGAACGATAAAACATGGGTATTTTATGTGGCGGCTTTGGCGGCTTTGCAACCGGATTATGGCGTTTAGGCGCAAGACCCGCCCCATGCGCCCCGAGGATATCCCGAACCTCCTCGACGCCGCGACCCTCGCCCAGGTGATGCAGGAAGCCCGTTTCCTGCGCAGCGGCCACGCGGTAGACGTCCGCCCGCTGGAACCCGGCGAACTGCCGGTGCCAAGGCGCGCGGACGATTAGTTGGGTAGTCGTCACTGCGAGGAGCGCAGCGACGCGGCAATCCAGTCTAAGCCATGAGTGCGGTATAGAAGCTATACGTGCCATAGACATGGCACGCTGGATTACTTCGCTTTGCCCGCAATGGCGTTTAGTTGGTCGCCGGCGCTTCTTTAGGCTGAGCTACCCACGGAGCGATCAGTTCGCCATAAAGTCCCATCACTTCCATGATGTTCTTGCCGTTGATGCTGACCCCGGCGGCAGGATCGCTCACCACCGTATAGTTAAGCGTGGTCAGGTCGGCGGGATTCTTCTCAGACAGCCGGTCGAGGAAATCCTTGGTGCCCTGCACCAGTTCCGGCGGCAGCAGCATCTCGGCGGCTTCTTCGGGCTTGAAATAGGCGAGCACCGCTTTGAGGCGCGCCGCATAGGCGAAGATATCGTCGACCATTACGAGGCAGTTGCGGCAGGAAAAGCGGATGTTGGAAGTGGGGAAAAGCTGTCCCTGCGTCTGTTTCAGCGTGCCCTGTCCGGTGACGCCGTAGGGCGTGGCCGAAAAATCGAGCGACGTGAGCGTGACGTCGCCGGAGGCCAGTGTCTTATCCAGCTGGTAGCCGATATCGATACCCTGCACGATTTTCCCTAAGTATTGGAAATTCGGGATGGCGGGGTAGATGATGGCGTACATTTCGTCCGCCGTGTATTTTTCCATCGTCGGCTGGAATTCGGCAAGCAGGGGACCGGGGACGTTAACGCTGCCGTTGGCGTAGGCCTGGTTGACCATGAAACGCGCATAGTCGCGCAGGTAAGCGTCGTACTGCGCGCCGATCACGCTTTCGAAGCGGTATCCGGCCTTGCCCGACTGGTTGCCCGCGGCATCGGGGGTTTTGATGAAAACCAGCGTGCCGGAGCTGTTCGACAGGTTGTTGTTCATAATGAACTTATCGAGGCGCACGTCGAAGTTCGCGCTCTGGAAGTCCTTTTTCATATCGGCGGGGCCGTTATAGCTGAAATCGACTTCGATGTTCTGCTTCCCCATGCTCGACAGTTTCGGATAATAGAAGAAAGGATCGAAAACCCGCACGATGTTGAAGTAAGTTTCATACAGGGGGTCGCCTGCGGCCGTAACTTCGCTGTCGGTGACTTTCAGGTGAAAGCGCACCTGGCGCTGGTCGCCTTCGGGGGCGCTCGTGATGTAAACGCGCGCGCCGCCTGATTTGACCAGCGCTTCCTTGGTGTTGCGGTCGGTGATGGTAGCGGTCGGGGCGACGCAGTCGAGCAAGCGGAAATCGGGCGCAAGCCGAGCGGGATCGCGCGTCAGCGCGTCGAAATCCCATAAGGTGGTAAACAGGGTGCCGCGCGCCATTTCAAGGCGGCAGGAAGTATTGTCGCCAAGGCTCTCCATGGCGATGGCCTGCGTTCCGATTTTTCCGTTGCCCGTCCAGTCGCCCTGTAAGGAGAGGGTATAGGCGTCGGAAAGCGCGTTGACGCTAAGCGTGATGGCGCCGTTCAGCGTGATGTCCTCGCTCCATTCGGGAAGTTGCGAGAAACGTTCCAGTTCCTGCTTTTCGGCATCGGTGAGCACTGCGCCGGGCTTTGCCTGCCCCATTTCTTTCAGCAGCGTGTCGATGCGCCCGGCGAAGCGGGGATTGACGATGCTGACGCTTACGTCGGAAGGGAAACCCGAGGTTTCGATCGACTGGTAGGTGATATATTGCTGCGTGGCGTTGACCCGCGCGATGGCCGCCTCGACATTGCGTTTGATTTCCGACGCCTGCAGAAACCAGCTGACGCTAAACCCGCCTATGACGACGACGATAAGCACCGTAAAGGCGATAAAAATAATCTTGCGCATGGAATCCACCCTGTTTTTTTAATTGACAATCGGCCTCCCTTTTAAAGGTTTTCGGCCGTTTACTCAAGTTATTCCGCTTGCCAGCGCATGCGCTCGGCTTCGCAGTGGCGGCGTATATCGGCCATGAGGATAGCAGCGAGTTCTGCGGATTTCGCCTTGCTTTGCCATGAAAGATCCAGGGGAATTAACCAATTCACCGGCAGGATTTTCCACGCGGCGTTGGTGACCATCACTGCTTCGGCTCCGGCAAGTGCGTCTGGTGTCGCTTCGGTTTCTTCCATCGGATAAGGCGAGAGATCAGCAAGCACGCTGCGCACCGAGCCTTCCAGCACGCCGCAGGCAAGGGCGGGCGTATAAAGCCTGCCGTCTTTCAGCCAGAAAATGTTTCCCGAGCTGGTTTCGCACACATGGCCATGATCGTTGATAAGAAGCGCGTCGAAACAACCGTGATCGTCG
>CAZBUX010000153.1:0-4511 GCA_964495185.1 uncultured Rickettsiales bacterium
CCGGCGAAACCGACGAAGATTTCGAAATGCTGCTCGACTGGCTGCAGGAAGCCCAGCTCGACCGCGTGGGCTGCTTCCGTTACGAGAACGTCGCCGAAGCCGATTCCGACGCCATCGCGGGCCACGTTCCCGAGGAAGTGAAGGAAGAACGCTGGAACCGTTTCATGGAAGTGCAGCAGGACATCAGCGCCGCCCGCCTGAAACGCAAGGTCGGAAAGACCATCGACGTGCTCATCGACGAAATAGCGGACGGCATGGCCATAGGCCGCAGCCACGCCGACGCCCCGGAAATCGACGGCGTCGTGCGCGTCCAGACGACAAAACGCCTCCTGCCGGGGCATATCGTCAAAGTCAAAGTGGAAGCCTCCGACGCCTACGACCTTCACGGAAGTCAGGTTTAGGCATTCCGCCCTTGACCTTCTGGGGCGCAGGTCACTATAAAGTTCCCTCTGCGCTTGCCAAGGCAAGCCCGGCGGCTGGGTAGCAAAGTGGTAATGCACGGGTTTGCAAAACCTGTATACGGGGGTTCGATTCCCCCCCCGGCCTCCAACATCTGTAATTCCAGAGATTCCTGCAAAAATCTTCTGGTTTTTTTATCGATTCATAATATATTCACTGCGCATGGTAATATGGCGTTTATGCCGTAGCCACAATGGGATGAGGATTAGGTGAAAACTTCTTTCGTTACGCTGCTTGCGGTTACCGCCATCACCTTATCCCCACATGTGCAGGCAAAGCCCCGTCCTCCCGAAGCCCCCGCCGCTGGCGGCATTCCGTATTACATTGAGCTTGGCAGCGAAACCACGGAAGAAGACGCCATGCAACAATGGCGCGAAATATCCGACCATTTCTCCGGGCAGCTGAGCGGATTGCAATTCTATCCCGTGACCGTCGTGCAGGCGAGCGGCAAGGTCGTCACGCGCATTCAGGCCGGTCCCATCGCCAGCAAAGCCAGAGCGCAGGATATCTGTGCCCGCCTCTTTGCAGAGAACACCCCCTGTTTCGTCATCGAAGGCGAGAAAGACCTTCATGCCAAAGCTCCCGAAAAACCTGTTGAACCCAAAACCAGCGACTCTGGGCTCATGCCCTGGCATCAGGGCGGAAATTTTGATTCCGGCGCCAGCGTAAACGAAGAAGTGCTCGCCTCCGCCAGCGATGAAAGCGCCGTGGCTATGGCCGCGGAGCCCGAAGAAGCAACCGAAGAAAAAGCGGAAGAACCCGAAGAAAAAAGCAGTGGCGGTTTCCTGCCGTGGATCTTCGGTTCCGATGACGAATACGAGGACGCAAAGGAAGAAAAACCCGTAGCAGCGGAGAAACCCGCAGGCGAAGCCAAGGTGGAAGTCGCCGAAGCCATCCGCGTGCCGCTCAGCGATAACGAAGATGCAAAGCCGGTCATCGCGCAGGCGCAGAGCGTGCCGCATGATCCCGAGCCGGAAGCGCCAGCCGTCATGGATGACAGCGGCGCGGGCTGGCTGAACGTCGCCGCGTTTTACGATGAAGATAACGCCTCAGGATTCTGGCAGGACGTACGCGCCAGCGCGCCGAAACAGGCGGCAGGGCTTCGCGTCCGTATCGCCCGCCCGCTGCTCAGCCGCGGCAAGCGCGCCGTGGTGCTGAACGTCGGGCCGTTCCCCAGCGCCGCGGAAGCGATGTCGTTCTGCAATCAGGGCATCAAGCCGCTGAACGACGACCTCGCCTGCCGTTTCGAACGTCAGGAACCCATGCAAACCACCCAGATACGCCCGCCGCGCTACCAGCACGGTAATCTCTATGAAGCTCGCCGCCGCCAGCTTTCGGGCAACCGCGGCAACAGGGGCCGCTCCTCCATGAGCAGCCCGCGCGCCGAGCAAAAACAGTACTGGGCGCAGGTCGTAAGCGCTAAAAGCCAGGTAAAGGCCCTTCAGGCGTGGGATAACCTCCGCGCCGCCCATCCCGACCTGCTGGAAGGGGCCCGCAGCAGCGTCTCGGCCTCGCTTGGCAGGAACTCGGATTACGTCGTCCGCGTAGGCCCTCTGGGAAGCCGCGAGGAAGCCGTTGATCTGTGTGGGAAATTGCAGGAAAAGGGCACCCCCTGCAAAGTCTATTCAAATATGTAATTTACGCTTGGCAAAGCGCAGAAAATTTTGCTATACAAGCGCCTCTTGTTTCGTTTCCTCAGGTGTTCCGCGATAGCTCAGCGGTAGAGCTCTCGACTGTTAATCGAGTGGTCGCTGGTTCGAATCCAGCTCGCGGAGCCATAGGACGATTCTCCCCATAAAACGACCCGGTAGGTGCATCTGCACAGTCTTTCCCGTAGCCGTTTGTCTCTGGTTTAAAAACCTACTGTTGACTATCCCCAAACCGTATCCGATTCCCCGGGAAATACAGGCTCACCGTGGCGATGCCCTGTGCGTTCTGCTCGTGGCAGAGGCAGCCTCCGTGGAGGGTGATGAGAGAGCGGGCGAGCTCTAAGCTCAGGTGCCGGTTTTCCGACTGGATGGCGGCGTCGGGGCCGGTGTTTTGTTGCGCGGGCTGCTGCGCCAGTTTCAGGCATTGCTCCGCCTGCACGGCAAGCTCCGACGAAGCGGGAAGCGGGGTTTCGTCGCCACGGATTACGATGGCAAAAAATTGCCGGTCCTTGTTTTCATGAACAATCAGCGCATGCACCGCCAGCGTGCCCGAAGGCAGGGTGTGCTGGATGACGTAGAGCAGGGCGTTGGTGACCATCTGCTGCAGGCGCATTTCATCGGCGATCAGCCGGGGCAGGGGGTCTTGCAGTTTCAGCTTCGGCGAAAGCTTGTCGGCCTGCATACGGTCGGCGACGAATTGCAGGGATTTATGGATGCAGGTAGTGACGTCCAGCGTTTTTTCGTTGAGTTCGATATAGCCGGTTTCGACGCGCGCAAACGTCAGCAGGTCCTGCAACCGGGCAAGCAGCGTGCTGCCGATCTGGTAGATGTCGGAAACGTACTGCCGGTATTTGCGGTTTTCGATAGGGCCGTAGAGCTGGTCGCTCATCACCTGCGCGAAGCCGACGACGTTGTTGAGCGGGCTGATCATCTCCTGGCAGGAATAGGCGAGGAATTCGGTTTTGCCGCGCATGGCGATCTCGGCGGATTCCTTGCCGCTTTTGAGGGTGAACAGTTTATTGTAAAGCTCGCTTTCGATACGGCGGCTTTCGTCGATATAATCGCCCACGCGGCGGATCTGGCGCGATAGCTCCTGTATTTCCTCAGGCCCTTTGGTCAGCGCCTGCGCGCCGGTGTCCCCGCGCGCGACCGACGAGGTGAGTTCGCTTAATTTCAGTACCGGCTTGATCATGCGCGTACGCATCACCCACAGGAACATAAGCAGGAACGAGGCGATCATCAGCAATTGCAACAACCGCGACCATAATATGCCGCGCAAGGTTTCATTGCCGTAATGCGAATCGTAGGAAAGCAGGATGACGTAAGGGTAATCCGACGAAACGCGGTAGTAGGAATAGTTGCTATCGCCGAAAAGCAGGCTGCCCTGCGATACTACGCCAGAGGGGTTTTTTGCGAAATTGGCGTTGTTAAGGCGCTGGTCGGGAAAGTTGTTATTCACGAAGTCTTTATCTTCCGACACCTGCGTGAGCGTAAGGAGCGACTTGCTCATGATGGCGAAGCTCAGCCCGTCGCGCTTCATGAGGCTGGAGAGTTTTTCGGTAAGGGTGTTGATGTCGATCGAGATCATGATCGTGCCGATGAACTTGCCGGTGTAATCGGTGATGCCCATCGCCACCGGTAATACCCAGCGTCCGGAAACGCGTCCCTCGATGGGGCGGCCGATATGCATTTTCCATGTTTCCGTCATGGATTTCTTGACGTAGTCGCGGTCGGAAATATCGACCGGCTTGTCGAGCACCCCCTTATTGCTGCTGACCACCACGGTGCGGTCGACGCTGACCCATGAGAAGATGCTGTAGATGTAACCGCTGCTGTCGAACGATTTGAGCACGCGGGCGAGGCGGGTGAGGTCGCGGTCGCTGTCCACGACCACCTGCCTGCCCAGCGCGGTGAGCATGTAATTGGCATTTTGCATCTCGCTGGCGAGCATATGCTCGATGCGCAGCGACTCTTTCTCAAGGTCGGTGACGATGCGTTCGGAGAAACGGTTATAGGTGGTGTAGGCGACGACGCTGGTCAGCAAAATCAGGATAAAAATCACCGCCGCCGAAAGCAGCGCAAAATCCCGAAATAGTGAGGGTTGCCCCCAATAGCCTCTCATGTGCCCCACTGCGCCTAAGATTCTTATATGACAATATAATCAGGCTACACCAAGCGGCGTAAACAGGCAACCCTAACCGGCAAAAAACGGGATTACGTAGCGCTCATCTGCGGCTTGATTTCCTCGGCCTGCTGGCGCTGGCTGGCGACCATGCCTGCGTAGGAACTCCGGACCATAGGCTGCTTGCGGGCCTTCAGCACGCTGCTGATCACCGCCTGGGCGTCATCGGGGGTGGGGGCCACGGGCTTGGGCGCAGAGGTAGAATCGGCCGGCACGATCAC
>CAZBUX010000154.1:0-4454 GCA_964495185.1 uncultured Rickettsiales bacterium
CGTCCTTGCCGGGGCCGATATAGTAGTAGCGCTTGCCCCACGGGCATTTCCCGGATTCAAGCCACTGGAACCCCGCCTCGCCCGACGACATGGCGTGGCGTTTACCGCGCACTTCGACGCCGAGCTGGTGCAGCACCGAAATCACCTTATGCGCGCGGCGCGGCGCGTTGGAAATAAAAATCACCGTTTTTCCGGCATCGGCAACGCGATCCAGCACGTTCTTAACGTCGGGATACAAATGCGAACCGTCATGCACCACGCCCCAGAGATCGAGGAGGAACGCGTCGTAGCGGTCGATGAGAGAGGCAAGGCCGTTATCGGATTGCATGTTACGCGGCCAGATTTTCCTTAGCCAGCACGCGCCGGATGAGCGATACGGTTTCCGCCGTGCCGAAGAGCTTGATGAACGAACCCATGCGCGGGCCTTGCGGCTGGCCGAGCATGGTTTCATACATGCCTGCGAACCACGATTTCAGCTCGGCCTGCGCATAGTGGCGCTTGCCGATTTCGTAGACTTCGTTCTGGATTTCCTCGGCGGTGGCGGTAGCCGGGAGCGCTTCGAGATACCCGGCCAGTTCGCTGAGCGCCGCGGTTTCCACATCGGTGGGAAGGCGGAATTTTTTGGTGGGTTTGATGAAGTCGATGTAATAATTCACCGCGCCCGTAACCAACTGGTCAAGGAACGGGTGCGTGGCGGGCGACACCTGCGGCAGGTAGCGCGTGATGAAACCCCACAGCACTTTCGGATCGTCGGTATTGGCTACGCCCGCGAGGTTGAGCAGCAGATTGAAACCGGGCGTGCCTTCGGGCGCGGGCGGCTTGCCGCCGTGGATATGCCACGCCGGGTTATTGCACTGCGCGAGGGTTTCTTCCTTGGCGAATTTCTCGATGAAGCTCTGATAGTCGTCCACCGCGCGCGGGATGACGTCGAAATAGAGGCGCTTGGCCTTGCGCGGCGACTGGTACATGTAATAGGAGAGCGATTCCTGCGGCGCGTAGCGCAGCCATTCGTCGATGGTGAGTCCGTTACCCTTGGACTTGGAGATTTTCTGGCCCTTGTCGTCGAGGAACAGCTCGAACATGAACTGGTTGGGGGGCACGCCGCCCGCGATTTTGCAGATGGCGTCGTAGAGTTCCGCCGAGGTCAGGTGGTCTTTGCCGTACATCTCGTAATCGACGCCGAGCGCGGCCCAGCGCATACCCATGTCGGGCTTCCACTGGAGCTTGCAATGCCCGCCTGTGACCGGCACTTCTTCCCTGCTGCCGTCCTCTTCGATATAGGTGATGGTGCCTTTATCGACGTTGGTTTCCACGACTTTCGCAAGCAGCACCTTGCCCGAGCGCGGCGATACCGGCAGGAACGGGCTGTAGGTTTCGCGGCGTTCCTCGCCGAGCGTGGGGAGCATGACGTCCATCACCTGCTGGTAGTTTTTGAGCAGCACGAGCAGGGTTTTATCGAACTCGCCGGATTTATAGGTGGCGGTGGAGCTTTTGAATTCGTACTGGAAACCGAAATGGTCGAGGAACGCGCAGAGCCGCGCGTTCATGTGGTGCCCGAAGCTTTCATGGGTGCCGAACGGATCGGGGATCGAGGTGAGCGGCTTACCGAGATTCGCGCGGATCATGTCCTGCTGCGGCAGGTTATCCGGCACTTTACGCAGCCCGTCCATATCGTCGGAAAAGCAAATAAGGCGCGTGGGGATGTCACTGATCGCCTCGAACGCGCGGCGAACCATGCTGGTGCGCGCCACCTCGCCGAACGTGCCGATATGCGGCAGTCCCGAGGGGCAGTAGCCGGTTTCGAACAACACGTAGCCCTTGGCGGGCGGGGCGTTCTTGTAGCGCTCCACCAGCGCGAACGCTTCCTGGAACGGCCAGGCGTTGCTGCCGATGGCGATGTCTTTAAGATTGGTCATTATTTTTTATCCAGCGATTTCCTGTCGAAAAACCCGGCCAGCGACATGCGCAGATTGTCGCCGGATTGTTCGTTAACCCTCGTTACCATGTGATAGGCATCGTTGGCAATATATACCATGCGGTTTTTCTTGGGGAAAATGGTCTTGGCGAAGCCGTGCTCCATCATCAGTTCGTCCAGCGGGTTGGCGTGGAGCCATTTGCGGCGGTAATACTCGCCCTGATCGTTTTTGCTGCGGAATTCGTGGACCTTACGGTTGGCTTCCTCGTCGGCCAACAGCAACAAACCGCCCCAGTGCGGCCGCCAGACGGGGTTTAAGAAGTAGACATACGCCCCGGAATAGACCCCCGAGCCGTCATCGTGCAGGGAAAGCCCGGTGCCGTGCGGGTACATCCACGCGGTAATCGAGAAATGGCCCCAGTCTTTCGCTTCCTTGCCCACCATATGCTCAACATGCGGCTGCGTGGCCATGATGTAGTCGGCGAATAAATCCATTTTGGTATTAGTGGGATAGACGTAGTTGCCCTGCGGCTTGGTCACGCCGTGGCCGTAGTAAAACAGGGTTTTATCGTTGCGCAGCGGAAAGCCGTCATGCACGTGCCACGCGCGCGCCGACTTGCCGTGGGTATTGATGCGCTCGTAATCGGTCTGGAGCGCGAAATCGTAAAGTTGCTGCCAGTCGGCTTCGGGGAGGAAATCGTCGAACACGATGCCCTGCTTCGATTCGAACACTTTCTTAGGTTTATGGCCGTTCAGCGTGGTGACGATAGCGGGCGCAAACGGCGTCAACGTGGCGACACCCAGCGGCGCTTCCGGCTGCGGGGAGCTTCCGTCCTCGATGATGACATGCTGTTTCCACCAGTCGTCATAGAACCAGCGGCTTTGCTTCACGCCGGGATATTCCCTGAGATTCGGCAAATTCTGTTCGATCTTGGGCGGCAGGTTGCGGCTGGCCTGATGATAGCGGCGGTAGGCTTCGTCCTCGACGCCGTGCATGAACGCGACCAGCACGAAACGCTCGCCGCGCGTAACCGGCCTCGCCTCGTGCAGCGTGGCGCAGGAAAACGCGATCGCAGCGCCGAGGTTCGGACGGTAGGTATGTTCCCCGTATTCGGGGAAGCGTAGCCCCCCGCCATCGTAATCGTCGCTTAGATGCACGGTCATGGCGATGCGGCGATAGCCCAGCGGCTGGTCGAAATTATCGCGGTGTTGTTTGAAGAACCCGCCCTTCTCGCCGGTATAGAGCCCGATTTTATAAAGCTCGCGGTGGCGCACTTCGACCCCGAATATCTTTTTGATTTCAGGGAAAATGCTGCGCGACATTTTTTCGTCAAGCTCGGCAAGCAGCGCCCCGCTCGGGATAAAATCCGTGCGCACCTTGGCGTTGGGGCGGTAAGCGAGCGTGTCCTCGGCGCCCACCGTGCCTTCGTAGGTATGGCCGGTGCGGAAGGCGTGGATCAGCTTCTTGCAGAATTCGGGGCTGAACGCATCGGGGATGATGAGCGCGGGCGGCATTTCGCTAATCGTCTGCGTCACTTTGTATTTTTCATTGTACGCCGCGATCGCCTGCTTCGCGTCCTCCACCAGCACGCTGGCAAGCGCAGCCGCGTCTAGGCCCGGATGGACTTTGGTGATCTTCAAATTGTGGTTGAGCAGGTAGCCGGTGGGACGAACGGTGTTTTCACCCGGCCTGCACGCGCCGAACGCGCGCGCGATGCTGCGGTCGTGATCGGCCCACAGCACGTGCGGGGTTTTGGCTTTTTCGCGCAAGCTGATAAGCTCTTCGGGCGTGCCGTCGAGCACGAATATCTGCCAGACGTCCATCTTGCCGGATTCGTTGAAACGTTTTTGCAGCTCGGCGAAAAACTGCGTGACGTAGGCGATGTCGGAAGCGGGCAGGAAAAACAGCGCCGTGGTCTTGCCGCCGTAAAGCTCGATGCCGCGTTCCTTGCGGTTGGTGTCCTCGGCCACGAAAAGCGGCACGAAATCGCCCGGCTCCAGCGGCGGATAGGATTTGCCGGAAGCGGTAGCGGGCGCAGCGGCGACTTTGGCGGCCTGCACCGGCGCGACGGCGGCGGGCTTAGCGGCAGCCGGAGGAGGATTCTGACCGTCCAGTTCAGGCACATGGATCGGTTTGTCGCGGTATTTGGCGAGGTCTTTGATGAACAGGCAGCGCAGCGCTTTCTCCGACGCGATCTTGCGCTTGAAATCGACCCCGGAATATTCCTCGAACTGCGACAGCGTGCGCACACTGCCGAAGCCATATTTCTCGATGTCCTTAAGCACGTCCGGCTCGTTGCACACGGCGTAGCCGGTCATGTGGTTGAAGCGCTTGATGCCGCGCGCCTTAAGCGCGTCGATGCGTTTCGCATCCTCCTGACGCAGATCGCGCCAGTGCAGCGGGCGTACGCTGCCCTTGGGATCGGTGTTGTAATAATGGTAAAGCAGCGGGCGGCGGCTGCTGAATACATCCCAGCCGTAAGTGTAGATGCGCGCGGCGTAGCTTATTTCTTCCTGGTCGAAATAGAGATACGGATCG
>CAZBUX010000155.1:0-4451 GCA_964495185.1 uncultured Rickettsiales bacterium
GCGAACATTACGAACTGGAAGATGTAGCCGAACCCGACGACGCGGAGGAGTGATCCTCCGCGTCGTTTTGATATGGGCTTAGTTTGCGGGCGCTATCGGTGCAGCTGCGGGTGCTACGGGCGTCGCGGCGGGAGGGGTTTTGGCTTTGCGCGCTTCTTCGATGGCTTTTTTAATCGTATCGTAACTTGTCTCGCCGTAGTGCATTTCATCGTTGATGATCAGCGCGGGAGTATAATCGATTTTGAGTTCTGTGGCGAGTGCGATCTCATTATCAACTATCGCTGAAACTTCCGAGGTTGTCATTTCGGCTTTTAATTTGGCGCTATTTATGCCAAGTTTTCGCGCGGTTTCCAGTAAGTTTTTTTCATCAATTTTCCCTGATGCTTTCATAAGCGCCAGATGGTAGTCAAAATACTTTTCCTTAGCGAGGCGATGCACTGCAAGTGCCGCTTTAGCTGCTAACTTTGAGTCATCACTCAGGATTGGAAGTTCCTTGAAAATGATCTGGATATTTGCGTCTTCTTTTACCAGACGGGCGGCATCGGGAGCGAAGCGTTTGCAATATCCGCAGCGATAATCGAAGAATTCGACGATTTTAATATCACCATCTTTATTGCCTATTGCAGGAGAATCAGGGTTGTTGACTAGATTATCGTGATTTTTGGTGATGGCATCCCTGATCGCCTGCCCCACTTCGGCAGCTTTTTTTTCCTTATATTTTTCCATTGCTACAGCGACCATATCTGGATTGCTTTCCAGTATCTGTCTTACCAAATTCGGAAGCTCTTCCCGCGTAATAGGTGTGGTGGGTGCGGCAGGTACTTGTGTTTGCGCCAGCGCAACACAAGGAAACATCAGGTTGGCGATGACCAATAAAGGCTTTAAACGCATAAAGGTTCCTTTAGAAAGTTTTTAGTTATGGTTTAGCTGTGTCCGGTGTATTCAGCGCCGCCTTTTCGGCGCGGGCTTTTTCGATGGCTTGCTTCAGGACGTTGTAGGGCGCGGCGCCGGGAAGCAGTTCGCTGCCGATAATCATCGCCGGGGTGCCTTCTATGCGCAGTGCAGTTGCCATCTCGCGGTTCTTGTCGATGATGGCAGTGATTTCGGGCTTATCCATTTCCGTTTTCATTTTCTTGGCATCGATACCGAGCTTGCCTGCTATATCCAGAAGCTGCCGTTCTTCGAACTTGCCGTTCATTTTCATCAGAGCAGTGTGGAATTCGAGGTATTTATCCTTCGCGATGCGGTGCACTGCGAGTGCGGCTCGCGACGCAGTGACCGAATCTTCGCTCAGGATGGGAAGCTCCTTAAACACCACGGCCAGTTTCTTGTCTTCCTGCAAGAGGCGCGTGATATCGGGGAGCACGCGTTTGCAGTAACCGCAATGGTAATCAAAAAACTCGACGATCGTGAGATCGGCGTTTTTTATGTCGCCGGCGACAGGGGAATCAGGGTTTTTGAAGATGTCGTTATTGGTTTTGACAAGGTTTTCGCGGAATTCCTTTTTCGCGTCGGACTCTTTCATGTCGCGGTATTTTTTCATGGCCTCGACGATGATTTCAGGGTCGTTGACCAGCGCTTCCCTGACCAGCGCCGGAATCTGGTCGCGGGTGACGGTCACGGTGTCGGACGCTGCCGGAGATGAGGACTGGGCCCACGCGAACTGGGGTAAAATCGTAAGAAGTACGGCGGCGGATAACGACCTAAAGCGCATGAAATTCTCCTGAGGAATGAACGGATATTGTACGCGAGGGCGGCAGGAAAGTAAACGGCCTAGAAGGGGAAGTCCGATTTTTCAGCGTCTTCCTTCATTTCAATGGCGCGTGATTTCAGGTCCTGCGCGCGCTGGCGTGCGGGGGAGCCTTCCGGCAGTAAGGAAAGGGCCTGCCCGACATGCGTAAGGGCGGCTTTAGGGTCGGCTTTAAGCAGGGATTCCTCGGCAAGGGCGAGGTAGGATTGCCCCATGTTGCCGGACTTGCCGTAAGCGGTGGCGAGCAGGCGCCACGTATAGGCGTTGGTATTGTCGATGGTGTTGGCCTTTTCAAGATGCGAAATCGCCGATTGCACGGGCGGCGACGGTTTCTGCTCCAGCTCGACTTTGGCAAGGTCGGTCAGGATCAGCGGTGAGCCGGGCAGTAGCGCTACGGCTTTGGTGTAGCTCGCCAGCGCTTCGGCGGGACGGTTGTTCTCGAAAAGAATCTGTCCTTTCAGCTCATGGAAGAAAGGGTCGTTCGGTGATTCGGCGAGAAGGCTGTCCATTTCCTTCAGCGCGCGGTCGATATCGGGCATTTTGTAATAGGCTACGGCGCGTGCGACGCGGGCCGCGACGCTACGGTCGGATTGCGGGTATTTCTGCATGGTACGCTCGGGCGATTGCAGGAATCCGTAGAGCTTGGCGACCATTCGCTGATGCATGATCTTAAAGCCCGGGGGATATTTGCCTTCGGGAATTTTCGAGTTTTCCACCGCGTTGCGCACGTGCTCTATACGGCTGGCGGAAAGCGGGTGGGTGAGCATATAGGGATCGGGCGAATTGTAATGCTCGCGTTCGTGACGTTGCAGCAGGGAGAATACCTTCAGGAAACCACTGGCAGAAATGCCCAGTTTATTCAGGTAACCAAGCGCGGCCTGGTCGGCTGCTTCCTCGTGGGCGCGGGTATAGGCCATGAAGTTACGCATAATGGCGCCTTGCCCACCGGTGATGACGGCCGCCGCCGCTTCCGGTTTTTTGGTGGCGACTGCCGCCGCAGCACCCAGCACGGCGCTAAGCACGGTGCCGAGCTGCGCGTTTTTGAGTTTCTCGGAGCCTTGCGCCAGATGCCCGCCTGCGATGTGGCCGGTTTCGTGCGCCATGACGCCGATCAGCATGTCGGGCGTGTCGGTGGCCATGATCAGCCCGGTATGGATGAACATGTTCGATCCGCCCGCGACGTAAGCGTTCAGGCTGTCATCCTGCACGATAAACATGTGGATGGCCGAAGGCGTAAGGCCGGCGACTTTGAAAATGGGATCGGCGTAGGTATGGAGTGTATGTTCGATCTCGGCGTCGCGGATGAGGGGAACGGCGAGGGCGGATTGAGTAAAGACGATGAGCGAAAGAAAGATAAGTGACGAGCGACGGGCGATGAGCGATGAGCGATGTAACAAAGCGCTTATATTATCCTTTACGCTCATCGTTTCATCTCTCATCGCTCATCGTATTTTATTCATCCAGCTCGATCATCTTTTGCCACCAGCCTTTTTTGGCCGGGGCGCTCGGGTCGCGCGGGGTGGATTCCACGGGGGCGTTTACCGCCTGCTTTACGGGTTCGCGAACCGGCTCGGGCGGCTGGATAGCCTCCTCGCGGGCGAATGCGGGTAGCGCCTTGCCGTCGGATTCGTCACCAGTGCGGACGGTGCGGTCCTGAGCAGGGCGCGGGCTGCCTTCGTTGCGCTCGTCACCGTCGCGCCAACGGCGGCGGCCACGGCCGCCGCGCTGGCGGCGGCGCTGGCCTTCACCGCCTTCGGCGGGTTCATTGCGGTCGCCGGCTTCGGCGGATACGGGTTCGGAAGCGTGTTCCTGCGGGGGTGAAGCTTCCATGCTCTCGCCGCTTGCCGGTACCGGCGAGCGTTCGCCGTCACGCGGGCGGCGCTGGCCCCGGCGGCCCCGGCGGCGGCGGTTGCCGCGGCGGTCGTCGTTACCAGGCGTACCGGTTTCATCGCGGTTTTCGCCGGGAGCGGCACCGGCGGTTTCAGCAGTTTCCAAAGCGGGCGTGCTGACGTTATCGTTTTCCTGCGGACGAGGCGCGCGATTGCGATCACGATCCCTGTTGTCGCGGTCGCGGGGCGGACGCGAATCACGGTCACGCGGCGGACGGCGATTTTCGTTGTTGCGCTCGGGGCGCTCCGAACGTTCAGCCGCGCCGCCGGAACGGCGCATTTTCTCAAGGTTATACTCGGAAAGCGGCAGGTTAGTGTCGATCAGCACCTGCACGGTGAGATTGTAGCGCTCTTCGAGGGCGCGCAGCGTGTCGCGCTTGGTGTTGAGCAGGTGCAGGCCTACCGATTGCGGCGCGATCAGGCGCAGGCTGCTCCACGTATTGGTGGCGGCCTCTTTTTCAAGCGACCGGATGATCTGGATGCTCATGGACTCGTTGGAGCGGATATAACCGCGGCCTTCGCAATGCGGGCATTGTACCATGTTGGTTTCGCTGATGGACGGGCGCAGGCGCTGGCGCGACATTTCGAGCAGGCCGAACGGGCTGATGCGGCCAAGCTGGATTTTAGCGCGGTCGGCCTTGAGTGAATCCTTGAGGGATTTCTCGACGGCGCGGCGGTTGCGCGATTCCATCATGTCGATGAAGTCGATGACGATAAGCCCGGCAAGGTCGCGCAGGCGGAGCTGGCGGGCGACTTCGGCGGCGGCTTCGAGGTTGGTTTTGGTGGCCGTTTCCTCGATGTTTCGCTCGCCG
>CAZBUX010000156.1:0-4447 GCA_964495185.1 uncultured Rickettsiales bacterium
AAATATATCTATATAATCGTGCCACACAACTTCATATCCGATTCACTTTATGCCCTCAATCCCCAATCCCCAATCCATGCTCCCCCGCTCGCTCTCCCGCTACTGGCTGCTTCTTGGCACCGCAGCGCTCGCCATCGCCGGGCTGTTTTCGCTGGTACTGGTAGTAGCACGCACGCCGCAGCTGGCAAAACTGCCGTATTTCACCGCGCTGTTCCACAAAGCGCTGGTGGTGCATGTCGATCTGTCGGTACTCGTATGGTTCCTCTGCATCGCCTGTATGCTGTGGAGCGCGCTCGCCTCGGAAAAACGCTCGTTCATGCCATATTTAGAGGAAGCAGCGCTTGTGTGTTTCGCGCTCGGTATCGCGATGATTACCTTATCGCCCTTCGACGGCATGGGCGAAGCCCTGATGAGCAATTATATACCCGTCATTCATTCCCCGGTATTTTTCGCCGGGCTCGGGCTTATAGGCTGCGGCACGCTGCTTATGCTTGCACGGCTGGTCACCGGCCTCATGCAGCGCGTACCGCCGCATCCGTCGCTGCATTTCGCGCTGCTTGGCGCCGGGCTGATCACGTTCCTGTCGCTGATGACGTTTATTTCGTCTTACCAAAAAGTGCCCGCCGTCATCGAAGGCGTGCAATATTACGAGCTATTGTTCTGGGGCGGCGGGCATATCCTGCAATTCACGCATACGCAAATCATGATGCTCGGCTGGTTGCTGCTGGCGATGGCGCTGAAACCCGATCTGCACCCCAACAGGCATTTCCTTACTCTGATCTTTTCCATTGGTATTGTCGCCGCCTTCGCCATGATCTCCAAATGGGTGCCGCAAGACATCGCCTCGCAGGAATACCGCCAGTTTTATACTCACATAATGATTGCCGCAGGCGGCATCGCCCCCGTGCTCCTTGCCCTGGTGGTCATCCCCGCCGCGTGGCGCGCTCGCGGCAGGAACGCGCTTTATTCGTCACTTTCGGCTTCGCTCGTGCTTTTCATCTATGGCGGTGCACTCGGGGGCATGATCGAGGGGCAGAACGTCGTCATCCCCGCGCATTACCACGGCTCCATCGTCGGCGTGACGCTGGCGTTCATGGGCATCGCTTACCTGTATTTACCCCGTTTCGGTTACCGCGACCCGTCGGCGTGGAAGCTCGCCTACTGGCAGCCCATCGTCTATGGCACAGGGCAGGTGATGCATATTTCGGGGCTGGCATGGTCCGGCGGTTACGGCGTCCTGCGCAAAACCCCCGGCGAGATCGCCAACATTTCCCTCTCCGTCAAAGCCGCGCTCGGCTTCATGGGCCTTGGCGGCCTCATCGCCATCGCAGGCGGGATCATGTTCGTGGTAGTGGTTTACAGGGCGGCGCTAAGGGCAAAGCCTATTTCTGCGTAAGCGTCGAATGAGGCGTCGGCGCGCGGTGGAATGCCGGCCTGATCTGGTCGGCGATGGATTTGGCGCCGAATTCGATTACCGCCGTATTGGCAGGCAGTTCGCCAAACACAGCGTCTTTCGGGTTAACCGCCGCGATGTAGGCTTTAGCATCGGGAGAGATGGTTTCATCCTGCGCGCGCACCCATGCGATAAAATCTTTCCCTGCGCTGGCGGCGCTGGTCGGGCTAAAATCATCAGGGGGTACATGGCCGCCAGGCGCCAGCACCGGCGCATCGCTTTGCACTACCAGCGTAATCTGCGCACCGTTGGGCTGGCGTTTCAGGTAATCAGCAGCGGCGGCAATCGTCGGCACGTTGCGGCAGCTATACCCGTCGCCCTCAAGGCTGCTTTGCATATACGATGTTTTGTCGGGGGTACCTACAAGTAAGGCTCTCGGCATAGGTCATCCTTTAATGTTACGCTGGGATTAATGAATCTGCTGGCTGGGCGGCTGCTGGCTGCGGCTGCCTAAATATTCCTGCCATGTCTTGCCGTCGCTGCGTGCGACTTTCTGTTCTTCGGCGAGACAGAGGCTGTCCTTTTGCAATTCCTTGGAAAGGTATTTCGCCGTATGCTTGGCGTTGACTTCCAGCGCGTCGAAATTCGCGGCCTGGAAATAACGTGACGAAACATATTGCGAACCGACCGCCACAGCGGTCGCTAAAGCGGCTGCGCCGAGAAAAATCATTCCGACTTCTGAGCCCGCGATAGTCGACATCGCCCCTGAAAAACCGGCGCCTTTGGGAAGTTCCTTCAAGGCAGCGCCGATTACGCCCATGCCCGCGGCAAGCGTTACCGCCGCAAGAAATTTAAACGTATCGCTGACGCTGTAAAAGAATGAGTTCTTCCGCCCGGTACGCATGACTTTTTCTTTGTCATGCTGACTGTCTTTTCCGGCAAAAACACTATTTCCGCTGTTCGTTTCGGCCATGGGCCAGAGCCTTATCTTCGGTTGCAACCGTAAACTATTCTAATTATGCCACTGTATCAACGCGATAAGTATGACAGTTCTGTGAAGATTGCCAAAAACCCGTCATCCCGGCGAAAGCCGGGATCCAGCATTTCCAGTAACCTACTGGCAAATCTCAACCGACGCCTTGCTTAAAAGACTGGATCCCGGCTTTCGCCGGGATGACGTTGAACCAATGGAGTTGCTCAGCCAAACCCGCCACTTTCCCGATAATGGCAAGGGTAGGGGGCTGGAGGTCGGCCTGCACGGCCTTCGTATAAATATCCGCAAGGGTGGAAAGCACCATGCGCTGGCCGGGGGTGGTTCCCTGCTCGATGGCGGCGGCGGGGGTGGTTGCGGGCAGCCCGTGTTCGATCAGCTTTTCCGCGATGATTTTCAGGTTGGTAAGCCCCATATACACCACCAGCGTCGTATCGGGATCGGCAAGGCTCCGCCAGTTCAGGTCGAGCGGGTCCTCGGCGTCCTCAGCAGTGGTACGGTGGCCGGTGATGAAGCGCACGCCGAGCGAAAGCCCCCTGTGCGTGAGCGGAATCCCCGCATACGCTCCGCATCCCTGCGCCGAAGTAATGCCGGGAATGATTTCAAACGGAATCCCCTGTTCCGCAAGATGCAGCGCTTCTTCGCCGCCGCGCCCAAACAGCAGCGGATCGCCGCCTTTGAGCCGCAGCACATGCCGGTATTTGGCGGCGAGCGTCACAAGCAGGTCGTTGATCTCCTCCTGGGTCATGGCTTTCTGCTTGCACGATTTCCCGGCGAAGAAACGCGGCACACCCGCAGGCACCATCGCCATGATTTCCTCGGAAACCAGCCGGTCGTAGACCACCGCCTGCGCGCGCGCGAGCGCCTTTGCGGCGTGCAGCGTAAGCAGGCCCGGATCGCCCGGTCCGGAGCCTGTAATGTAGACAGTGCCTCTCATAGGCACGAATGTTACCCTTTTGTAACCCGGCTGTCATCTCTTGGTAGTTGATATTGGGCTAAGTTTGTGGAATATAGGGTGTACTTTATTTGCACCCGATATATTTATCGCCAATAATACAAAAGGATTCAGGAACATGAAACTCAGGAATATCATCGCCGCCATCGCCGCTGTCAGCATGCTCAGCGCATGTAATCAGCCCATGGGGCAGCCCGGTCAGGGCGTTATGCAGGGCGGTTCGGTCAACAAGCAGGATATCGGCACGGTGGCCGGCGCTATCGGCGGCGGCATCATCGGCAGCAATGTCGGCGGCGGCAAGGGCAAGATCGCGGGCACTATCGCAGGCACGCTCCTTGGCGGCATGATCGGCAGCTCCATCGGCGCTTCGCTCGATAAGGCCGATATGGCGATGTACAACTCCACCTCGCAGCGTGCGCTTGAAACCGCGCAGCCCGGCCAGTCGCTTCCGTGGAAGAACCCCAAGACCGGTAACTACGGCAGCATCACGCCGTCCAACTACTACCAGACCGCTGACGGCAGCTATTGCCGCGAATACCAGCAGTCGATCGTCGTAGGCGGCAAGAAGCAGGAAGGCTACGGCACCGCCTGCCGCCAGCCCGACGGCTCGTGGAAAATCGTAGAGTAATCCTTTACGTATCAGGCAATGACGGAAGAACAAAGCATTGAGCCCGGCGTGCCTTCGGGCACGCTGATGACCGGGAAACGCGGCCTCATCATGGGCGTGGCGAACGACAAATCGCTGGCATGGGGTATTGCCAAATACCTTCACGCGCAAGGCGCTGAGCTTGGCTTCACCTATCAGGGCGAGGCACTCGAAAAGCGCGTGCGTCCTCTGGCGGCAAGCGTCGGCTCGAACGTCATCCTTCCCTGCGACGTCACCGACGTAGCAAGCATGGACGCCGTGTTCGACTCGCTGAAGAAAACATGGGGCACCATGGATTTCCTCGTACACGCCATCGCCTACTCGGATAAAAACGAGCTAAAGGGGAAATACGTCGACACCACCCTCGACAATTTCCTCATGACGATGAACATCTCATGCTATTCCTTCACCGCGCTGGCCAAGCGCGCCAGCCTGCTCATGCCAAAAGGCGGCAGCTTGGTT
>CAZBUX010000157.1:0-4399 GCA_964495185.1 uncultured Rickettsiales bacterium
CCGAGGAAAAACCCATATCGCCCGTGCACAGCAGCATGGTGCGGTACGGCAGGCCGAGCTTCTGCAAAATCGCCTCCGCCTGCGCGGTCATGCGCTCATGCTCTTCGTTCGACTGGTCGGGATGGGTGATCGACACCATTTCCACCTTGGAAAACTGGTGCTGGCGGATCATCCCCCGCGTGTCCTTCCCCGCCGAACCCGCTTCCGAACGGAAACACGGCGTGTAGGCGGTCATGCGGATGGGAAATTGCTCCTCGTCGAGGATGGAATCGGCGACGAGGTTAGTGAGTGGAACTTCGGCGGTGGGGATGAGCCAGAAATCGTTGGTGGTGCGGAATAAATCCTCACCGAATTTCGGCAATTGCCCGGTGCCATACGCGGCGGCATCTTTCACCAGATAGGGCGGCACCACTTCCGTATATCCCGCAGCAACATTCATATCGAGGAAAAAGCTCGCCAGCGCCCGTTCCATACGTGCCAGCGCGCCTTTCAGCACCACGAAGCGCGCGCCGGAAATTTTTGCAGCCGCCTCGAAATCCATGAGCTTCAGGCCTTCGCCGATATCGAAATGCTCTTTCGGCTTGAAGGTAAATTCGGGCTTTTCGCCCCATGCGCGGACTTCTTTATTTCCCGTTTCGTCCGCGCCCTGCGGCACGTCGTCGGCAGGAATATTCGGCAGCGTTTCCAGCACCGCTTCCAGCGCACCGCGCCCGGTAAGCGTGGCTTCCATGTCGGCGATGGTGGTTTTCAGGGTGGCGGCTTCAGCCATGATCGCGGAAGCGTCCTCGCCTTTTTGCTTCGCCTGCCCGATTCTGGCGGCGATTTCGTTGCGTTTTTTCTGCAAGTCCTGAAGCTCGGTCTGGCTCTTGCGCTTGTCCTCGTCCAGCTTCAGTATTTCCTTCGCGCGCGCGGGCAGGCCGCGACGGGCAAGGCCCGCGTCGAACGCGTCGGGGGTGGTGCGGATGAATTTAATATCATGCATAATGTTATCCCGTCATTCCGGCGAAAGCCGGAATCTAGTGTGATTAAAGGTCTGGATCCCGGCTTTCGCCGGGATGACGACCATTGGCGTTCCTGCAAAGCAAAATCGAGATTTCATATAACAAATATAGCGGAACCGAAAGCGCTATCTGGCTGAATACGTCCGGCGGGGTGATGACGGCGGCGACCGCCACGATGATGACGATGGCATAGCGCCGCCCGCTTTTTAAGCGCTCCACCGGCAGCCAGCCACTGCGCACCAGCAAAACCAGCACCACCGGCAACTGGAACGACAGCCCGAACGCGATGATAAGATGCATCACGAGGCTCAGGTAATCCGCCACCTTCGCCTCAAGCTGTATGGGTAACCCCCCCTGCCCCGCCGGGGTTTCAAACCCGAGAAAAAACTGCCATGCGGCGGGGAAAATAGCGTAATACACGAACGCCGCCCCGGTGCAAAACAGCACGGGCGCGGCCACGAGATACGGAATCAGCGTCCTGCGTTCCTTCTTATAAAGCCCCGGCGCAAGAAAATGGTATAACTGCGCCGCGATCACCGGAAACGCGAGGAAAAACCCGGCGAACATCGATAGCCGGATATACGAAACGAACGCCTCGGTAAGCCCGGTATAGATCAGGCGGCGATGCTCGGAATTGGTGAACGCATCCGCCAGCGGCTGCACGAGAAACGCATAAATAGATTCGGAAAACCCGTAGCACAGGCAGGTAGCCGCCACGAACGCCACGATGCAGATCACCAGCCGGCGGCGCAATTCCACCAGATGCTCGATCAGCGGCTGGCGTTCCAGCTCAGCTTCGTTTGGTGTCTGTGTTTTTCGGGAGGTGGTAGCTTTCATACAATTTGCCGTCGTCGCCTTTGATCAGGCGCATTTCATGTTCGAGCGCCTCGGTGGTTTCCTTCAGGCCGGATTCGCGGGAGAGATCGTCGAAGGCGCGGGTTAGCTCGCTGCCCAGCGAACGCAGCGAACGCATCCCCCTGGCCACCGCCTTCACCACCACCGGCAGTTCCTTCGGCCCGATGAACACCACCGCCGCAGTGACCACCAGCGCGATTTCGCCGAGCGAGAGATCAAGCATCGGAACGCGGGTCGCGTTTTTCTTCCAGCTTGGGGTCTTCGTCGCCTTTCAGGCCGTCGCGCATGTTGCGGATGCCCTTGCCGACGTCGCCCATCACGCGCGGCAGCTTACCGGCGCCGAATACGATAAACACGATTACCAGCAACAGAAGCAGGTGCGAAAAACTCAGTCCCATAAACGTAACTCCCTTTCGTGATGAGGCCGAAACTAACACATGGCGCGCCGTCCGTGAACCGCTTTTACCTAAAGTTAATCCCGATCCCGTATATTCTTGAAAAAAATCGGCGTGTAATCCTATGCTCGACCCCATTTTCGGCTTTTTCAGGAGCTTTTACAGCCTTCTCCACTATGAGTGGGTGGCGGACGAGAAGGAAGGGCTGGAGCTGCTTCCCGTCTACAGCCTGTGCCTGACCGGAGCCGTGTTCGGGTTCGGATGGGCGTATTACCGCTTAAGCCTCGCCGGACTCAACTTCGCCGATATGGTCCGCGCCGAGATCACAGGCGACGGCATGCTGCAATTCCTCTCCGACATCCTGCCCAACGGATTTTTATTCCTCATCGCCATGTGCCTGATTTGTGCCACGGGGTTGCTGTTTTCGCTGCTGCAGCTGGCGGTCATGTACGCCGCCACGCTCGGGCAGATCATGAACGCGCTCATCGGCGCAAGCCTTAATTTCTGCCAGCTGGTTCGGCTTGCCATGCACGCGCAGATCGCCGCCACGGTGGTAGCGTTCTGCACCATGCAGATACTGAATATCGTGTTAGGCACGCCTTATATGCCGGGGGTGTTCATCTGCCTCGGCATCACCGCCACGATTTACATGGCGCTCGCTGTGGTGTCGGCGAAGCACTAAGCCTTACGCCGCGATCAGCGTTTTGACCGTTGCCCGCGCCTGCGCGGTATCGAATTCCTTGGGCGTTCTGAGGCATGCGAGCGCCCGCTCGGCCCGGGCCAGATTCGCGCCCGCAAGCGGTTTCAGACCTTCGGCCACGGCGCGCATCTCGCCCATGTCGCCGTTGCAGTGGAGCACCACGTCGCAACCGGCGGCCAGCGTATCGCGCGCGCGCTGTGCAAACCCGCCGCGCATGGCTTTCATGGATAAGTCGTCCGACATCAGCAAGCCGTCAAATCCAAGTTCCTCGCGGATGAGCGTGATGATCGGCGGCGAAACGGTAGCCATGCGCTGCGTATCGAGCGCCGTATAAAGCACATGCGCCGTCATCGCCATCGGCAGGTCGGAAAGCGCCTTGAAGGGTACGAAATCGGTGCGGCGCAATTCTTCCAGCGAGGTATCCACCACCGGCAACTCCTCGTGGCTGTCGGCGCAGGCGCGGCCATGCCCGGGAATATGCTTGAGCACCGGCAGCACGCCGCCGTCGGTGAGCCCGTCGGCCATGCTGCGCGCGAGCGCGATCACCTGTTCGGGCGTGTTTCCGAAAGCGCGGTCGCCGATGATGTCGTGCGCGCCTTCCACCGGCAAATCCGCCAGCGGCGCACAATCCACCGTGATGCCGAGGCTGCTTAAATCCTGCGCGATCAGCCGCGCATTGAGATAGACCGCTTTTTTGGCCTGCTCAAGGTTCTGCCGCGCGAGCGCCGCAAACACGCCCGCTGGCGGATACGCGGGCCAGTGCGGCGGTTTCAGCCGCGCCACGCGGCCACCTTCCTGATCGATGAGAATAGGAACCGGCGCGCGGCCCACCGTATCTTTCAGCTGGCTTACAAGGGTCTTGATCTGCGCCGGGGTATCGCAGTTGCGTGCGAACAGGATAAAACCGTACGGGTTTACGTCGGTAAACAGCTTGATTTCGTCCAGCGTGAGCGATGTGCCGCTTACGCCATAGATAACGGCGGATGGTGCGGTTTTTCCCACGGCGCTAGTTCAGCGTGACGATGCAGGCTTGTCCCTTCGCGGTCAGCCCGCTGCACAGGCTCTTGGCGTCAGCCGTACTCAGGCTCCCCACGCGCAGGCGGTAGTAAATGCCTTTCGCGCCGAGATCGGCTTTTACGATGACCGGGGTTTTCCCCGAAAGATCGCTGAATTTGCCCTGCATCTGGCTGAAAGCCTCTTTGGCCTCTCGCTCCGAGCGATACGCGCCGAGCTGCACCTTGGCCTTGCCCGATGCTGCGGCAGGTTTCTGCAGCGCCTTTTCGACAACCTTTACCGGCTCTTTCACCGCTTCCTTCACAGGTGGGGCCGACGGCGCCGCTTCCTCGACCGCTACGTGCTTAACCAGCGGCTTTCCTTCTTCGATGGCAGTTACCGTCGCGGCTTTCATCTGTTCGGCCACGGTCCTGACCACCGGTTTCGCGGTAGCG
>CAZBUX010000158.1:0-4346 GCA_964495185.1 uncultured Rickettsiales bacterium
CACGATCGGGTCGGCATCGCCCGCGTTTCCGGCGGCGAATACGAAGATGACGTGGCTGGCGACGCCGCGCACGATTTGTGCCCCCAGGCTCGTGCCGCCATAGACGTTACCCACGAGCGCCTGGATGTCGCCGATGGTGGCCGAGGGCGGTGCGACGCCGACAAGCCCGTAGCTGCCGTTGATGATCTGGGCGCCCTTATCCAGCGCTTTCTCGATGCCCGGCGTATCGCCGAACGTGGGCGGATCGCCGAAGCCGATGGCGATGATTTTTGCTTTAGGCGCGATGCCCTGCATGCCGACGCTGTTTTTGGTAGCGGCGATGAGTCCTGCCACCCATGTGCCGTGCTGGCCCGCATCCTGCCCGCCCGCGACGCATCCGGCGTTGTTGCAGGTGTAGGAATCGGCGGTGAGGATGTTGGCGGCCAGATCCGGATGGTCGAGGTCCACGCCGCTGTCGACCACGGCCACTTTTACATAGTCGCTCGCTTCGTTGTAAATGAGCGTGCCGTCGGCATTGCGTTCGTAGATACCGCCGTCATAGCCCCTTGCCAGTGCATAATGCGAATTCATCGGGATGGCGCTGGCGCTGTATTGCGCTTCGGCGGTGTTTAAATCGGCGGCAACCAGGCTGAGCGGATGCACGGTGCCGGGATCAGCCGGGGTGAGGGTGGGGGTGGAACTGCCGCCGGAGCTGTTGCTGCCCGGGCCGTCGCTGCCGCCGGAAAGCGCGTAGATCGCGCCTCCTGCCGCACCTGCCACCGCCGTGCCTGCCGCCAGCATTTTTATGGTGCCGTTGGTACTGGTTGTTTCCGTCTTATGACGCGCCACGGCCTGTTTTTTCGCTACGGTTTTCGGCAGCATAGACGCGATGTGGTACGTATCGGCGGCGCCTTTCGACAGCAGGAACTGCGTCGTATTGTACTGCCCGTACGTGTAGGAGATCAGCACGGCGTTCTCGCCGTTGTTGTTCACGGCATCGATATTTGCGCCGATTTTCAGGAGATAGGCGACGACCTGCACGTTGCGCTGCATGGCGGCGCGCAGCAGGGGCGTGTTGCCCGCGCGGTCGCGAAATTCCAGCGTGATGCCGTTGCCGCCGCGCGTCTGCCCGAACTGCCGGGCGAAATCGATATGCGCTTTCAGGCGTTCGACGTCGCCGCTGTCGACTGCATCCACCACGACGCGCGGATCGTAAACGGAAGCGCCCAGCGGCGCGGCGAGTGCGGGAGACAGCGTCGCGAGCGCGCAGGCGGCGAGCAGTGCTTTAAACGTGGCGTTGCGGTCGTTGGTTGCTATTGGAAAATCCCCTGCGCATATGCATGGGATATTTTTAATTAAAAAATCTTTAATTGTAAACGATTACCGCACCCAAAACTCAATGCGCCTCGCCCCAGTGTTTGCCGCTGCCGGTTTCCACCGTGAGCGGTACTGAAAGATCGGCGGCATGTTCCATGTGGCGCTTGGCAAGCGCTTCGACGGCGGCGAGGTCGGATTCGCGCACTTCGAACACGAGTTCGTCATGCACCTGCAGCAGCATGCGCGCATCCAGGCCCGATGCGCAAAGCGCCCTATCCACCGCGATCATGGCGCGTTTGATGATGTCGGCGGCGGTGCCCTGCAGCGGCGCGTTGATGGCGGCGCGTTCGGAGAACTGGCGGCGTGCGCCGTTCTTGTCGTTGATGCCGGGCAGGTGGCAGCGCCTGCCGAACAGCGTTTCGACATAGCCGTGCGCGCGGGCGAATTCCTTGGACTTTTCCATGTATTCGGCGATGCCGGGATATTGCGCGAAATACTGGCCGATATACGCGCCTGCTTCGCTTCGCCCGATGCCAAGCCTTGCCGCCAGACCGTGCGCGCTGATGCCGTAGATGATGCCGAAATTGATGGTTTTGGCGCGGCGGCGAAGCTCGCTGTCGACATTTTCCACCGGCACGCCGAACATCTGGCTGGCGGTGATGGCGTGGATGTCCTGCTTATTTTTAAACGCTGCTTTCAGTACGCCGATATCCGCGATATGCGCGAGCAGGCGCAGCTCGATCTGCGAATAATCCGCTGAAAGCAGCACGTAGCCGGGCCGCGCAATGAAAGCCTCGCGGATTTTTTTTCCTTCGACGCTACGGATGGGGATGTTCTGCAGATTGGGGTCGTTGGACGAAAGCCGCCCCGTGGACGCAATTGCCTGCGCGAAATTGGTATGCACGCGGCCCGTGGCGGGGTTGATCTGCTGCGGCAATGTGTCGCTATAGGTGCTTTTGAGCTTGGCGAGTTGCCGCCATTCGATGATTTTCGCGGCGATTTCGACGCCCTGTTCGGCTAAGTCCTCGAGCACCTGGTTGTCGGTGGAATACGCACCGGTCTTTGCCGATTTGCGCCCGCCTTCAAGCTGCATTTTATCGAACAGCACTTCGCCGAGCTGCTTGGGCGAAGCGACGTTGAATTCGTAGCCAGCCAGCGCGTGGATTTCTTTTTCCAGCGCCGCCATGCGTACCGCGAAATCGCCAGAGAGCGACACCAGCCGCGCCGTATCGACGAGAATCCCCGCCGTTTCCATGCGCGCAAGTACGTCCACCAGTGGGCGCTCGATAGTTTCGTGCAGTGTCAGCAGGTGTTTGGCAAACAGCTGCGGCTTGAAATAATGATAAAGCCGAAGCGTAATATCCGCGTCTTCCGCCGCATATGGCCCGGCTTTTTCGATCTCGACCTCGTCGAAGCGCAGGCGGTTTTTCCCGGTGCCGGTCACTTCGTCGAAGGTGATGGTTTTGTGGTTCAGGTAGCGTTCCGCCAGTTCGTCCATGCCCTGCCCATGCTCGCCCGCATGCAGCGCATACGAAACCAGCATGCTGTCGTCGATGGGGTGCATAATGATGCCGTGGCCGCGCATGACGAGCATGTCGTATTTGATGTTGTGCCCGATTTTGAGCACGCTGTCGTCTTCCAGCAGCGGCTTGATGAGCGCGATGGCGCGGGCCAGCGGTATTTGCCCTGCGATCAGCGATTGCGTCATAGGGACGGAAAACAAGTCGACCGGTGCCTGCGCCTGTTGCACACTTCCCGCCGCCTGATGCTTAAGCGGCACGTAACACGCCTTACCCTCTTCGCTGCAAAGCGAGAATCCGACCAGCTCTGCCTGCGTGGCGGTAAGCGACGTCGTTTCCGTATCGAATGCCACCGCGCCTTTTTTCACCGCCGCCGCGATCCACTGGGCAAGCGTCGCCTCATCCCGCACGATACTATACTCCTCCACCCGCAGGGGGGCGGCGGGGAGGGGGGCGGCGCTTGGCGCTGTACTCTCACCGTGTGCCACGGCGGGCGAAGGCGATTTGAACTCCACATTGTTTTTCTGCACTTTTGCTAAAAGCGATTTAAACCCGTGCTTCTGCAAGAACGCCTGCAACACTTCCGGCTCCGGCGATTTCAGTGCGAACTCCCCGAGCGCGTGGGGCAGGGGAACGTCGTCTTTCAGCCCGATCAGCTCGTAGGAAAGCCTCGCCTTCTCGATATTCTGCTCCAGCGTTTCACGGCGCTTTGGTTGCTTGATGCTTGCGGTGGAGGCAAGCAGCGCTTCGAGCGAACCGTACTGGTTGATAAGCTCGGCGGCGGTTTTGGGGCCGATGCCCGGCACGCCCGGCACGTTGTCCGACGAATCGCCCATGAGCGCCAGCACCTCGCGCACTTTTTCCGGCGGCACGCCGAATTTTTCCACCACCTGCTCCGGCCCGATATCGCGCTGTTTCATAGCGTCGAACATGCGGATGGAGCCGCCGACCAGCTGCATCAGGTCTTTATCCGACGAGACGATCACTACATCCATGCCCTGCCTGCTGCCTTCGCGCGCGTAGGTGGCGATGATGTCGTCCGCCTCGAAATCGGCCAGCTCGATGGCGGGCAGGTTCAGCGCGCGCGTGGCGTTGCGCACCAGCGCGAATTGCGGGATGAGGTCGTCGGGTGGTGGCGGCCGGTTTGCTTTGTATTCTGGATAAATGCGGCTGCGGAACGTCGTGCGCCCGGCGTCGAAAATCACCGCGAAATAATCGCTCTTATGCCCTTCCATCAGCCGAAGCAGCATGTTGGTGAACCCGAGCACGGCCCCCACCGGCGTTCCGTCGGGCGCGGTCAGCGGCGGCAGCGCATGGTAGGCGCGGAAGATGAAGCCGGAGCCGTCGATCAGATATAAGGTTTTAGGCATGAGGGTTATTTTTTAGGTTATAGGGTTATGGGTTATAGGGGGATGGGGTGAATGGATTTATTTATAAGCTTGCTTGATTCGCACCGCAATCTATACCTGTTTTATAATCCGTTTCCCTATCCCCCTATAACCCATAACCCTATAACCTTATGACCCAACT